>JAPPDQ010000241.1 GCA_028875495.1 Chloroflexota bacterium | reverse complement strand
GTACTACATGGGCAAGAGGCCGGTAAGGCAGCGGAAGCTCTCACGCCGGGCTATCTTTCACCGAGACGCCTTTACTTGTCAGTATTGTGGTACGCAGGGTAAGAATCTAACTATCGACCACATCATCCCGAGGTCCCAAAACGGTCAGCAGACATGGGATAATGTGGTAACAGCATGCATCCCCTGTAATCATAGGAAAGCAGGACGCACTCCCGTAGAGGCAAATATGCGTTTGGCCCGGGAGCCGAAGGCGCCGCGCCCCGACCCTTATGCGCTATTCCATCACCGCAGCATCATGGAAGAGTGGCAGCCCTTCATACCCTGGGTGGTCAGCCAAGCAGTCGTATCTAGCGTGGCTCGGTAGCCTGCCTGCTGCCACACAGGGTAGGGGACCTAGTTGTACATGCTTCGGACGACGCCTACGACCTTGCCTTTGACCTGTACCTTATCGGCAGGCACGACAATCGGATCGACTTGGGCATTGGCGGGCTGAAGAGTTACGGTGCCGTTTTGTATGAAGAAGTGCTTAAGGGTCACCTCATCTCCGTTAATCTCCGCCGCGACCATATCGCCGTTTCGTGCGTCGGCCGCAGGCTCCAAGACGACCAGGTCGCCGTCGGCCACTAGCGCGTCGATCATCGACTCGCCCTTGACCCGGACCGCGAATACTTCCGGATTGCCACGCGTCAAGAATGAGGGAAGATCTACGACCTCGTCCGCGTCGCTCCTTGTTGCAGCACCGGGGATGTGCAGAGGCTCACCCGCCGCAATGCTCCCGAAAACCGGCACGGCCACCACGTTATCAGGCCTGGCTTCACGCCCCGAGGAGTCTTTGAGAAGCTCGATCCCCCGTGAGACTTCCGATCGACGCCGAATGTATCCCTCGCGCTGGAGAATACGCAAGTTGTAATCGACCACCGATGTCGAACTGATCTCGCAGCCAGCCTGAATGTCGCGGACCGTAGGGGGAAAGTGGTGGTCCTCCAAGAACCCCTTGATGAACTCAACTATGGCTTCTTGCTTTGTGGAGAGTTTCTTCTTCATATGCAGACGTCACCTCGTTCGGATTTGTACGGACGGCGTACTGATGTTCCGAACAAAAGTAGCACACAAAGATATAGTGTGTCAACACTTATCGGAGGAAGAGGGGAAAACGCCTGTGCTTTATGAGGCGTTGAGACGGCGCATGAGCCTGGACTTGCGGCGTGCCGCGTTGCGCTTGTGGATAGCGCCCTTTTGGGCGGCTTTGTCCAATGCCACAATGGCCTGCATCGTAGCAGCCTCTGCGGCTTCCGCGTCACCCGAGTCGATCGAGAGGCGGGCCTTGCGGACGAATGTCTTTGCCTTGGAGCGAATGGGGCGCTTCAACTGACGTTTTCGCTCAGCGACGCGCTGTGATTTTGCTGCTGGCACCTGCTTGAATCTCCCTTGGATAGCTTGCGTTGCGGGCACCTATGCCTATACGCGTTTACAGGATATCATTCTCCGCCCTGCATGAGAACGGTTTCCCCGTCTGCTTTGGCCAAAGTTGCTAGATGCCGAACGAGGTCCCGCAACCGCATGTCGTCTTTGCATTCGGATTGTCGAAGACGAATCCTTTGCCATTCAAACCGCCGGAATAACCGAGCGTCGTACCGGCGAGAAAGACATACGATTTCCGATCCACGAACAACCGAAGGCCATGCTCTTCGACGACCTTGTCGTCCTGAAACGGCTCATCTACGAGATCAAGCATGTACGTTAGCCCGGAACATCCGCCTCCCTTGACTGAAACGCGAAGATTCGCTTCAGGCTTGCCGGCTTGTTCGGCAAATTGACGAACGTGCTCAACGGCCGCTTCGTCGATGTGGATCGTCAGCGGTGCGGGTGCTCGTTTGGTTGCGGTGGCAGCCATGCCGACTCGCCTCCTCAAAGTTGGGTACTTAATGGCATTGTACGGAGTCGGATCGATGCTAGTCAATGAGTTCACAGGTTAGTGGACACCGTCGCTTGAGTTATCCTCTTCCTTACACCCAAGATTTAGTGTATCCTCTTCCTTACACCCAAGATTTAGTGTATCCTTGTCACCCGGGTTGTCTCTCTTCAACAAAATTTAGGGTTTCGGCCCCTAATTTAAAAATTTCGATGTGATTCCCCTACTCGTCAAGTACAAAGTGTGGTTGACCGAATAAACTTTGGATAGTATTCTACCTGCGACGTTAGAACTCGTAGTGTGCTTGTGGAGATCAATAGAAGGAGAAGCTACATGTCTAGAGGTTTTGTTCGCAGACGATTCGGCATCGCGGCCTTTTTGGTCATGATCGT
Source organism: Chloroflexota bacterium (assembly GCA_028875495.1). Lineage (GTDB taxonomy): Bacteria > Chloroflexota > Dehalococcoidia > Lucifugimonadales > VXLM01 > VXLM01. The sequence goes on along the minus strand of JAPPDQ010000241.1, from coordinate 19,561 downwards.
CAGTGTCTTGCTCGCTACTGCCTGTGCCGGAGATACCGGTCCTCAGGGAGAGCGGGGCCCCGCAGGGGAGAGAGGGCAGGCAGGCGCCAATGGTTCTGCTGGCCCGCAGGGCCCGCAGGGTGAAACCGGCCCGCAAGGAGCGACGGGACCTCAGGGCCCCGCTGGACCTCGAGGTCCTCAGGGGGCCACTGGCCCGCAAGGAGCAACGGGACCCGCAGGCCCGCGTGGCCCGATAGGACTGGAAGGCACGCCGGGAGTTGTTGGACCTCAGGGTCCGCAGGGTGACACGGGTGCCACGGGCGCTAGGGGCGCCACGGGTGCACAGGGCCCTCAAGGCCCACAAGGTGATCAGGGCGAGCAGGGCCCACAGGGCGATCCAGGTGGCCCTCAAGGCCCACAGGGTGAACAGGGCGAGCAGGGTCCACAGGGTGAAAAGGGCGACACCGGAGATACCGGCCCACAAGGCGAGAAGGGCGATCCTGGCGATCCAGGAGGACCTCAAGGGCCTCCCGGACCTCAAGGCCCCGTCGGACCACAGGGCCCCCTCGGTGAGCGTGGCATCAAGGGTGATACCGGCCCGCAAGGACCTGCTGGAGTTCCGGGAGAACGAGGACCGCAGGGCATTGCCGGAGAGCAGGGCCCGCCGGGCCCACAGGGCTCGCAGGGTATTCAGGGCCCGCAAGGAGATATGGGTCCGCAAGGTCCGGAAGGTCCGCAAGGTCCGCAGGGTCCTGCAGGACAGCGCGGTCCTGTTGGACAGCAGGGCGAAGCCGGCCCACACGGCCCGCAGGGCGAAAAGGGTGATCCCGGTGTAAGTGGCCTTCAGGTCGTCACCAAGGACAGCGCGCTAGACAGTGAGAATAAGTCAGTTACTGTTCTCTGCGAAGAGTCCGGAGAGGAATTGACTGCCATAGCCGGTGGTGGCTTGGTTACCACGGCCAACGGCTCAGTCGCTTCCGGCGTTGCCATTGCAGGTTCCCGGCCGACTGGCTTGGCCGGAGAGACTCCTGGTGGATGGGTCGCAACCGCGACCGAAATCGGTGACAATGCGTCGGACTGGAAGCTCACCGTTTACGCCGTTTGCGCCATTGTCCATTAAACTAGAGTGAAGAGACGGAGCAGGCGCGAGGACTGAACTCCTCCTCCTCGTGCCTGCTCTTACCAGACTCTCCTTACTCACATAGACGTACTACGGGTGTTCAAGACGCCGATCTCCCAGCCATCTCTCTGGCGGGCACTCCGTATTCCCGACCACATGGTAGTCCCTGTAGTAAGATAACTTCAGGGACTCGATAACTTAAACCCCAGGATGGATATTTCCTCCACACTCTTCCTTCTTGAGGGGCAATTGCCATGGCAGACAGGATAGACCTGAACTGTGACATGGGCGAGAGCTTCGGAATGTACAAGATGGGCCTCGACGAAGAGGTGATCAAGTACATCAGCTCCGCTAACGTTGCATGTGGCTTTCACGCTGGTGACCCTCAATGGATGCGTGAGACCGTCCGTCTGGCTGAAGATCACAGCGTTGCGGTCGGGGCCCATACAAGCTTTCCCGATCTCGTCGGCTTCGGACGAAGGAACATTGAAGTTTCTGCTGAGGAAGCCAGAAATGATGTGATATATCAGATCGGCGCCCTTCAGGCGTTTACGTCAGAGCACAGGCTCCAGCATGTCAAACCGCACGGCGCAATGTACAATCGCGCGGTCATGGACGAGGATCTGGCGCGATCTATTTGCGAGGCAGTCTTGGAGATCGATTCCGATTTAATCCTCATCGCTCTCGCCGGTTCGCGTTGGGTCGATGTTGCTCAAGACATGGGTCTTCGCGTCGCACGAGAGATCTTTGCAGACCGCGCCCTAAACCCCGACGGCACTCTCGTCTCACGCTCGAAAGAAGGCAGTGTGCTCCACGATGTTGACGAAGTAGCCGAGCGCAGCCTGCGCATGGTTCGAGAGGGCAAGGCAACCACCATTGACGGCGATATCATCGACGTCGAGGCCGACAGCCTTTGCATCCACGGCGACACTCCTGGCGCCGTGGAGATGGCGAAAGTTCTTCGCCAAAGACTTGATGCCGAATCCGTCGCCATTACACCCTTATCGCAACTCGTATAGAATCACCGCATGTACGAAGCGCCGAAATTTCTCGCCGCCGGCGACAGGGCTATCGTCATCGAGTTGGGAGACGAGATCAGCATTGAGTGCAACCGCCGCGTTCACTCCCTCTATAAAGCTATCTCCTGGGCAGAGCTTCCGGGGGTCATCGACATCATTCCGACGTACCGGTCACTTCTCGTCGAGTACGACGCCTCGCAGGTCTCATACGAGGACATAAATGCCGGCCTCCTCGAGATAGACACTGGTTCCGCCGATACGCCTGAAGATGATGCGACAGTAATCCACCTCCCCGTGCTGTACGGCGGTGAATACGGCCCCGATTTGGAGTATGTCGCTCAAAACGCCGGCATAAGCGCTGACGAGGTGGTCGATCTCCACTCCGGTACGGAATATCCCGTCTACATGATGGGCTTCACACCGGGATTTCCCTACCTTGGAGGAATGTCTGAGCGGATTGCAACACCTAGACTCTCGACGCCGAGAGGAGTTATACCAGCCGGGTCCGTGGGTATTGCCGAAGCCCAGACGGGCGTGTATCCCATAGAGAGCCCAGGTGGATGGCAGCTCATCGGACGAACTCCCCTGCGCCTCTTTGATGTAACGCGAACTCCCCCCTCTCTAATTGATGCCGGCAACAGTGTGCGCTTCGTCCCCCTCGCAAACGACGACGAATACCAAGATATTCATGAGCAGGTCGCGGTGGGCTCGTACCAAGTCACGACTACTACAGAGGCATGACTGTGGTCACTTTCGAAATCCGTGATCCCGGTCTGCTTACCACCATCCAGGACCGTGGGCGCTACGGCTACCAGCGTTATGGCGTACCTGTCTCCGGTGCAATGGATGAGTTCGCTCTGCGCATGGCGAACCTTATGGCGGGTAATGACCAAAACGCCGCCGCGCTGGAAGCAACCGTTCAAGGACCGAGGATAGAGTTCCACACGTCCACTTGGATCGCCGTCACGGGTGCCGATATGACTCCGGAAGTCGACGGCCAGCCGGTACCGATGTGGGAATCGCTTGAAATCGAGGAGGGAAGTGTCCTTGAGTTTGGAGACCTGCAGGACGGAATGCGGGCGTACATCGCCGTTCGCGGCGGCATAGACGTGCCAGTGGTAATGGGGAGTCGGTCCACTTACCTGAAGGGCTGTTTCGGCGGTCTGGAGGGCCGTGCCCTCAAGGCGGGCGACATTCTATCAACCCTACCAACCGAACCGGACACCGCCTTGTCAAAACGACTCCCGAAAGACTACACGGCTCCCGTCTACGGAGGCACCCATCGTCTCCGCGTCGTCCTAGGGCCACAGCAGCATGCATTCGATTCAAACGCCCTGTCGAGGTTCCTTTCCTCTCGGTACAGAGTTCACTCCGATTCCGACAGAATGGGATACATGCTTGACGGCCCGAAGATCGAGCATCAAGAGGGTGCTGACATCGTATCGGATGGGAATTCCGCCGGGGCGATTCAGATACATGGCGACGGCATCCCTCGTATCCTCTTGTCCGACAGAGGCACCACCGGAGGCTACACTAAGATCGCTACGGTGATCTCCGTTGATCTCCCAGGCCTCGCCCAAGCCCTTCCGGGCCAAAGCGTCATCTTCCGCCAGGTGACCGTCGAGGAGGCACAGGACGCCCTGCGGGAACAGGAGTCCGTCATCCGCTCAGTTGCCAGGCAAGGGCAACTCCCCAAGATGTCTATTTCACTGGACGACGTAGTCTTTGCGGTCGAGACCGAAGATGGACAGCCGATCACTCAACCTATGCCTATTTCCGGCCCCTCCGAGGAAGTCCTACGGAGTATCGGCGTGAATGTTGACGGCGAGAGCTACGACTTCCGCCTGAGCGTCGAAAGGGAATCGTAGCCGCCTTTTCTATGTGGGAGCTCCTACACGACCTCTCCGACTGGCTCCTCGGATTCGCGGATAGCGATTGGGCCATCGCTGTTCTACTTGTTAGCTCGTTCGCCGAGTCGATCTTCTTTCCCATACCTCCCGACCCGCTGCTGCTCGCCGTGGCTATCGTTCAGCAGCCGATCGCAGCACTGCTGGGGGTACTCGTAGCTGTCGCATCAGTCGCCGGCGCCGTCGTGGGACATGCGCTCGGTATGCGACTTGGCAGACCCGTCCTTGCCAGGATGTTTAGCGAGAGTAGGGTAGCCTATGTTGATCGACTCTTCGAGCGATTCGGGGTTTGGGCTATCCTCATCGCGGCGTTCACTCCCGTGCCATACAAGGTATTCGCCATCGCCGCGGGCGTGTGGCACATGGATAGACGCAAGTTCATCATCGCGTCGGCGATAGGACGCGGAGCTCGCTTCGGCACGATCGGGGTTCTAATATTCCTGTTCGGAGAGGAGATCGAAGCTTTCCTGACCGAGAACTTCGAGTGGCTGACAATTGGAATCACGGTGGTTGCGCTCGCTGTGGGAGCCGGCTGGTACATAATCCATCGCCGGCGACGGCATGAAGCCGTGTGCTAAGCTCGCCGTGTACTAACCGTCACCGGTGTACAACTCCGTTTCAGGGTTCCAATCCGTCCACGCGAACCAGAACGACAGGTGAGACGGCACTCGCATAAGCTTCGTCCCGGCAAGAGGCCCATCAGTAGCAACGCCGGTAAATGCCTCCCAGATTGTGCCGGTCTCACGGTCACGTAGCATAGAACGAAGACCGTCCTCTTCCCCGAATGCCTCAAAGGTAAGGGAATGGTCGCCTGCGCGGGACTCATACACGACGCTCGTGCTTGAACTTCGATCGAAAACGACGACTACGCCCACGCCTCCTACCTCGTCTTTGACCACGCTCTGCTTGGCCAGGGTCCCAATCGGATAGGCTTTTGAAATGCCGCCTAGGTTGACACCGACAACGAGCGCTTTGGTATGGAGTCTGCCGTCTTCAGTACGCTCCCCGATCACTCCGGGTTCCGAGCTTGAGTAGTAGCCCGCATATCGGTCGCCTTGGTATCCGCCACGCTTGTCGAGCACCAGCGTTTCGGGGTGAGCCGCCTTCCAAGCCTCCCAGGTCGTATGGATTAGCGGCGTCAAATCGAGAGTCTTTCCGGCCAGAGGACCCTCGACTCCCTTGCCCAGAAACTGACTCCAGAGCGTATCGGTCTGGTGGTCGTACATGACGAGCGCGTTCATAATGAGCTTGCCCGACACGCCGAAAGTGTGCTCTCTGCCGTCGATGAGGCGGGAATAACCTATTCCCGAGTAGCACAGCGGTCACCAAGTGACGGCGACCGGCTCACCTCCCACCACATCGTTCACGATCTCATGTCGGCTAAGCATCGAGACGGGGTAGGCCCTGTCTTCACCGCCGATCGAGACCCCAAGCACGCCCTCTTCAGGCGACATCCACTGGTCGGCCTCCGAAACCGAAACGAACTCCGGCTCCAGGATTGCGGGAATGGCGTCCTTGCCCAGCAGGCGCACAATTTCGAGCTCCCGGTTCTCACCTGTCTCAGAGTCGTCAGGTATGGTGACCGGTTCAACATCCAGATCGGGCCCCCAAATCAGATACCGCGCCGCGGGAACGATCAGGAACGCCAAACCTATGATGAGGATGCTCAGGATAAATATTCTAGCTGGCATTAAACCCACATCCGATAGAGTACTTTACTTAATTTGATGATGCTTTGAGTGCGTCGGATTCACCCTCGTTGCCCCTTGAGGACACACTGTGCGACCCGCAATGGGTGAAATGCCGAGACTGATCAGATCGCAAAGAGTACGCAAATAACACTGTCTGTACTTGACAAGAAAGGGTAGACTGGTTGTATTATGTGCTATCGACGATAGTTTGCGACCGGCCGATATAAGAGAATACATTAGGAAGCACTATGACGACGATCACGAGCCGTACCTATCGATCGAGGGTCCCCCGCTATTCCAGGGGGGCGTTTCTGGCAATGCGATACTCCGTGATCCTCATAGCCTTGGCTGCGGTAGTCGTAGCAGTGGGACTCCTGATTTAGGGGTAGGACGAAAACGAGAGACTCGCGTCGAAGCACTTTAGGGAGACGGTCTGCCGTCTCCCTTTCCTTTTGTCTCCGATTTGAAAAAGGCATGCGGGCAATTCAGGAGAGTAAGTATTGCTACACAAAACTAGTAAGTATATACTTTTAGCATTGCTACCATAGCAGGAGGATCTACGGAACTTGCGGAAATTTCGAAAGGGAATGAAGACGTACACTCTCGCGGCACTTGCATTGGTTGCAGCCGTCGCTTGTGGCAGCGATTCGGGATCTACTCAGTCTGCCCCAATGCCTGAACCTCAGACGAGCGGAGCCGTAAGCGACCCCGGCTCGCTGGTCGTCTACTCAGGACGAAGCGAATCGTTGGTCGGCCCGATCATCGAGCAGTTTCGCGAGGTGACGGGCATAGACGTATCGACGAAGTATGGAGGTACGGGAGCGATCGCGGCGACAATCCTCGAAGAGGGCAGCAACAGCCCTGCCGACGTGTTCTTCGCCCAGGATCCGGGTGGTCTCGGAGCGGTCGCGCAGGCAGGAATGTTCAGTAGCTTGCCGAGCGATGTCACCGGCCTCGTTCCCGACTGGGCCCAGTCTCCGGCCGGGCTTTGGATCGGAATCTCCGGTCGCGCGCGTACCCTCGTATACAATACCGACAGCCTCAGCGAGGACGACCTGCCCGCCTCGATATTCGATCTGACCGATCCCAAGTGGAAGGGGCGACTCGGCTGGGCGCCGACAAACGGCTCGTTCCAGGCAATGGTTACTGCCATGAGGGTGCTTTGGGGCGAGGAGAAAACGACCGAGTGGCTTCAGGGCATCAAGGCCAACGAACCCGGCATCTACCCAAAGAATACTCCTCAGGTAGCTGCAGCCGCTGCAGGCGAGATAGACATCGGCCTCGTCAACCACTACTACCTCCATCGGTTCCTGCAGGAAGAGGGCGACGCTTTCGGAGCGCGAAACTATCACCCGACTGCAGGTGGGCCTGGAAGCCTTGTATTGGTTGCCGGAGCAGGTATCCTCAAGACGAGCCAGAACCACGAAAACGCTGAAAAATTCCTAAAGTTCATGCTCTCGACGGTTGGACAGCAGTACTTCGCGGGGCAGACCTATGAGTACCCCCTTGTCGAAGGCGTCAAGACGAACCGCCTCCTGATGCCAATTGATGAGATCAACAAGCCTGACGTCGACATGGCCGACCTTGCCGACCTGGAAGGCACACAAAGCTTGCTTCGCGAGCTTGGCATCCTTGAATAGTCTAGTGCCGGAGAAGTCACCAACCTCTTGATCTCAGCAGGACCATCTCCGCTTGCCGACCCCGCTGGAGAGCACCTCCCCCGGCGGGGTCGGCAGGATTCTTCGAGGCTGCCGCCCGCGACGATTGTGGTTCCGGCGGTGTTGGTCGGCCTCGCCATGCTGCTCCCAATCGCCTACTTGGTCATACGTGGTGCGGGGGCGACGACTGAGGCGTGGGAGCTTTTGTTCCGCGTCCGCACTCTTCACATCATCGGAAGAACGAGCCTGCTCGTTTTCATAGTCACTGGGTTTTCGGTACTTTTGGCCGTCCCCATAGCCTGGCTTACGACAAGAAGCGACTTGCCTTACCGCCGCGTGTGGTCGGTGTTGACCACGATGCCCTTGGTCGTGCCGACCTTCGTGGGCGCATTCCTGTTCGTGTCGGTGCTGGGGCCGCGAGGAGTTCTCCAGCAGGTCCTCGAGCCTCTGGGCGTGGAGCGGCTGCCGGACATATACGGCCTGCCGGGTGCGGCGCTGGTGCTGGTCCTCTTGAGCTATCCATACATACTGCTCACCGTCAAGAGTGCCTTCCAAGGACTTGATCCATCGCTGGAAGAGTCGGCACGGACACTTGGACATGGGAAACTGAGCACCGCGTTCCGAGTGACTCTGCCGCAACTGCGGCCGGCGATCATCTCCGGGGCGCTACTCGTGTCGCTGTACACGCTGAGCGACTTCGGCGCCGTGTCGCTGATGCGATACCCGACGTTCACGTGGGTCATCTACCAGCAGTACCAGACGGCATTCGACCGGAGCATCGCGGGTGTCCTGTCGCTCGCGCTGGTCGGGATGGCCCTGGCGATTGTCCTACTCGACTCGTATACGCGCGGGAGGCTGCGGTATCATCGCACCGGCTCCGGTGCGTCACGCAGGACCGAGATTGTACGACTGGGCCGGTGGAAATGGCCTGCGCTGGCATTTCTGGGCGTCGTGGTGGCGCTTGCGCTAGGAATTCCGGCAGGGGTCCTCCTCCACTGGCTTATCCGGGGAGTTCTTGCTGGTGAGCCGCTGTTGTTGCTCTGGAGCGCTACGGTGAACTCCCTGGTTGTGTCTGGAGCGGCGGCAGTCATGGCGGCGGTCTGTTCCATTCCCGTGGCGGTGATGGTGGTGCGGCATCCAGGCAAACTCTCGCACCTCATTGAGCGGATGAGCTTCACGGGATTCGCCCTGCCGGGGATCGTGGTGGCGCTGGCACTGGTATTCTTCGCGGTGAACTACGCGAGACCGGTATATCAGACCGTGTGGCTGCTGGTGTTCGCGTATGTTGTTCTATTCCTTCCGGCGGCGCTCGGCGCGACAAGAGCCGCCCTGCTAAAGGTCAGTCCAAGTCTGGAGGACGCTGCGCGAGGTCTTGGCAGAACGCCCGCGCAGACGGTGCGGGCCATCACGGCGCCACTCATTGCGCCGGGCATCGTCATGGGAGCGGCCCTGGTGTTCCTGATCGCGATGAAGGAGCTTCCGGCAACGCTGATTCTGGGGCCGTTAGGCTTCAAGACTCTGGCCACTGCGGTTTGGTCGGCCTCGACAGAGGCGTTCTTTGCGCAGGCGGCGGCTCCGGCGCTGCTGCTGATCGTGATATCCTCAGTACCGATGGCTTTCCTCGTGACACGTGATTTCGGGACGCCGACCTCTTCTGGGAGCGAGAGTCCATGAGCACCTTCGCGGTGCGCTGTACCGGCCTAACCAAGCGGTACGGCGACGTAGTAGCAGTGGACGGGGTCGAGTTGGCGGTGCAGCCGGGGGAGACCCTGTCGATTGTTGGGCCGAGCGGTAGTGGCAAGACGACGACGCTGCGTCTGATCGCCGGGTTCGAGACGGTAGATGAGGGGGAGATATCCCTGCGTGGGACGGTGGTCTCCTCTAGCAAGGCGCACGTTCCGCCTGAGCGCCGGAGCGTCGGGCTCGTGTTCCAGGAGCACGCTCTGTTCCCGCACAAAACGGTGAGCGAAAACGTGGCGTTCGGACTTCACAAGCTCGGATCCTATGAGCGAACTAAACGCATGCGGGAAGCGCTGGAACTGGTGCGGCTCACTCATCTGGAGCAGCGATACCCCCACGAGCTTTCGGGCGGAGAACAGCAGCGTGTGGCGTTGGCCCGCGCACTGGCCCCGAACCCGGAGGTGATGCTACTGGACGAGCCATTCTCTAACCTCGATGCCGACCTGAGAGCCCGAATCAGGGGAGAGGTCAAGTCGATCCTTGCGGACGCTGGCGTGACCGTGATCTTCGTCACCCACGATCAGGATGACGCGCTGTTCATGGGGGAGCGGATCGCGATCATCAACGACGGGCGAATCGAGCAGACGGATACGCCGGAGCAGGTGTTCCATGAGCCGCAAACGAGGTTTGCCGCGGGGTTCATGGGCGTTGCTGATTTCCTCCCTGCCGAGTATGCGAACGGTAAGGTGGAGATGGAGCTTGGAGCTTTCCCCATGAGCGGGGAGGACTCAGGGCCGTGCGAGGTGATGACTAGGCCGGACGACATCGAACTGACTCGGTCGACGGAGGGTACGGCTACTGTGTTGTCGAGGACGTTCCAGGGGATATGGGACCTGTACGTCGTTGAACTGCCGTCGGGTGCGGTGGTGCGGGCCCAGCGCCCGCATTACGAGCGATACGAGCCGGGAGATTCCGTGCGGGTATCGGTAGCGCCACACTATGTAGCGCGATGCTTCGCGCAGGCGGACGGGAAGCTGATGCCGTAGCGAATACTCTATGAGATCGCTGATGGCGACTCGTCGCCCTGGGGGCGGAGCTGCATCTCGTAGATGTTCTTGTAGAAGCCGCCGATGTCCATAAGCTCTTCGTGCGTGCCGCTTTCCACGATCTCTCCTTTGTCGAGGACGAGCGTGAGGTCGGCGCGGCGGACGGTGGAGAGCCGGTGGGCGATGACGAAGGTCGTTCTACCCGTTATGACCTCTTGGAGGGCCTGTTGTATCTGGTACTCGGTGCCCATGTCTACGCTGGACGTGGAGTCGTCGAGGATCAGAATCGGAGGGTCTATGAGGAGCGTTCGGGCGATCGCGAGTCGCTGTCGCTGACCGCCGGAGAGGCGGACGCCTCGTTCGCCGACCCACGTATCGTAGCCTCGCGGAGTCTGCTCGACGAAATCATGAAGCTGGGCGATTTTGGCGGCATCTATGATCCGGTCGGTGGTGGCGTCTTCGGCACCATAGGCGATGTTATCGCGGATGGACGCGCCGAAGACGAAGACGTCCTGCATGACGATTCCCACGTTGCGTCGTAGCGACGAAAGTGTCGCGTCGCGGACATCCATGCCGTCGATCAGCACTGCGCCATCGGTCACGTCGTAGAAGCGGGGGACGAGGTGTACGAGGGTGCTCTTGCCGGAGCCGGGCGCGCCGAGGATGGCGACGAGCTGGCCGGGCTCGACCTCGAAGCTGATGTCGCGGACGACGGGCGTGTCGGTCTGTTCATAGCTCATGGAGACGCGGTCGAACTTGACGCGGCCGCTGACGCCGTTGAGTGGACGGGCGTTTGGACGTTCCACGACAGAGGTTTCGGCATCGATAACGTCGAAGATGCGCTGTCCTGCCGCGTGTGCGCGGGAGAACATGTTCACCATGAAGCCCATCATGCGCACGGGCATGGCCATCATGCCGATGTAGAGGATGAACGCGGCGAGTTGACCGGGGGTCAGGCGGTCGGCGGCGATCTCCTGTCCGCCGAACCACAGTACGGCCCCGGTGGCGGCGGTGAAGATGAAAGTCATCAGGGAGCCGTGGAGGGCGAACTGCTTGGTGGCGTAGTAGGTGAGGTCGCGGACAGCATCGGAGCGTTCGGCGAACTGTTCCTCGGCGAAGCGGCGGGCCCCGAAGACCTTGACGACCTTGATCCCGGCGATGTTTTCCTGGAGGACGGCGGTCATCTTGCCTGTTTCTTCCTGGACTGCCCCCCAGATATGTCGCAGCTTCCGTGACATGCTGAAAGCGCGCCAGAGGACGGGAGGAACGAAGAGCATCACGACGATGGCGAGGCGCCAGTTGAATGAGGCCATGATGAAGGCCACGAAGAGGAAGGTGGCGACCATCGACAGACCGCGAATGAGGGCGGAACTCATGAAGCGTTGGACCGCCTCGACGTCGGCGGTGGCCTTTGACATGAGATCGCCGGTCTGCTGTTGGTCGTGGAAGCCGAAGCTGAGGTTCTGGAGCTTGGTGAAGATGTCGTGACGGATGTCGTAGGCGGTCTTCTGGGAGATAGCCTCGGCGAGGTAATTTTGCAAATAGCTGAAGAGACCTCGCAGAGCGCCGGCGAGAAGGATAGAGCCCGCGAGGAGGAAGAGCGCGGTGAGCTTGCCCTCCTCAATGGCGCGGTTGAGGGCCTCGTCGATAGCGGAGCCCGCGAGCCAGGGCATGGCGAGGCCGGAGGCCACGGAGAGGGCCATGGACACATACGCGCCGACGACGAGAGCCTTGTTGCGCAGGCCGTATCCGATAAGTCTGAGGAAAATTTTCATGTATGGGTCGTCAACTCCTGTTGAGTCGTATTGTGCAGGAATTAAGTTCGCATGTCAAGAGTAGTTTGAGTGAATCGAAGGAATTGGGTTTGATGCCCCTATGCTGGAAGAGAGATTCTGAGCGAGAGAGTCCATCAAGTAGCACCGTACCCCCGCGTGACGCACGCGGCCTGTTCATAGCCTCTTATTCACCTACACCTTCAAAATTGTCGTGCAACACACCCGTCAGAGAGATAATGCAGGAACGACCGGGCTACTCGAAAGTGAGTAAGATAAAGACCGTGAAGAAGCTTGGACTCATCGTCAATCCCATTGCCGGTCTCGGCGGCGCAGTCGGACTGAAGGGTACGGACGGGGCCACGACCTACCGGAAAGCGCTGGAGATGGGGGCCGTACCCCGCGCCGCGCCAAGGGCGGTCGAGGCCCTGCGTGAGCTTGGCCGTCTCGATGGTCTTGAGGTGCTCACCTATCCCGGTCTGATGGGCGAGGAAGAGGCACGAGAGGCTGGGCTGTCTCCTTCAGTCGTTGGATCGGTCAATGCCAGCGACACTTCAGCCGATGATACACAACGCGCCGCACAGGAAATGGTGGAGCGCGAGGTAGACCTGATTCTCTTTGCGGGAGGAGACGGGACAGCGCGCGACCTGTGCGGCGCAGTCGGAGACGCCGTTCCGACTCTCGGAATTCCCGCAGGCGTGAAGATGTACTCGGGCGTTTACGCGACGACACCCCTCGCCGCTGGACGAGCGGCGACGCGGTTCCTGTCCGGCGAAGCGCCTCACACAAGGTTGGGCGAGGTGATGGACATCGACGAGGACGCGTTCCGTGACGGTGAGGTCCAAGCGCGACTCTACGGGTACCTGCGCATACCGGACGATGCGTCGCACGTGCAGGTAACCAAGTCGCCGAGCCACGCCGACGAGGGTGAGGATATTTTGTCCATTGCCGGGGAGGTCGTCGACTCCATGCAAGACGGCACCTTCTACATCCTCGGCCCCGGCACCACGACTAAGGGCATCACGGACGTTCTAGGAGTAACGAAGACCTTGCTTGGTGTGGACGTGGTGCTCAACGGAAAGATTGTCGCGTCGGACGTGCGCGAGTCGCAGCTCATCGAACTGCTGGGCGGAGGACGTACAGCCAAGATCGTCGTAACGGCAATCGGCGGGCAGGGGCACATCTTCGGTCGTGGGAACCAGCAGATTGGGGCCGAAGTGATCCGTCGGGTGGGCAAGGAGAACATCATCGTCGTCGCGACTCGCCGCAAGCTCGGTTCGTTGGGTCGCCGGCCGCTCATGGTCGATACGGGCAGCCGGGAGATCGACCGCGAACTCAGCGGCTACCTCATGGTCACAACGGGGCGCGCCGAGTCGGCGATGGTCAGAGTGTCCGACTGACCGGGCCGACGAACAACTCCTCTGGGAGGATGCTTCGCGTCTCGGTGGCGTGCCTGAATTCCGGCAGCCCTTGGGTGGTCACCACGCCGAGTGCGGTGAAATACCTACTCTCGCCGCTGGAGCCGCTCTTGTTTCCCCCGCTATGTGGCCTGAGCCAGTCGGGGTCAATGATCTGCTCACCCTTCCACAGCCCCCGTGTGGCGTTGAGGTGTCCGAACCGGGCCATGTCCGATGCGCTCCACACGACCCAGCCGGGCCCGCTCCTGACGACGTTGCCGGGGATCTCGTACGGCGGGTCGAGGTAGGTGTAGGAGTCGGGGAGCGTTGGGTAGAAGTACTTTTGGTCCTTGACCCAGCCTCCCGCAAACCAGTCCCAACTTTCGGCCCTGATGCCGATACGGTCGAACAGCCGCTCCTGCACCACGTCCTTGATGTCGCGGCCCCAGACGTGCGTGAGCGCCTGTCCGAGCCGCCAGAACCCCGCGCTGCTGTACAGCCCCTTCGTGCCCGGCTCGACGTGCGAATAGCAGTCGTAGTAGGGGTCTCCCGTCCAGTTCGCCCATTCCGCCACCCCTGATACGGCGTCGCGCTCCTCCAGCCCCGTGCGCTTCTCCGCCCAGCGGTTCCCGATTTCCATGGGGAACCCGCCCCAGTGGAGGCTCTCCGTGCGCTTGCCGACGAGGTGTCGCCACGTCAGCGTCTTATGGTGTCCCTCGGTCAGGTACTTGTGGGGATGAGAGAGCTCACCCTGCCCCGTCCAGTACCTGTTAATCGGCTCGTCGGGGTCGATCAACCCGTCCATCACGGCGAACCCCAGCACGGCCCACGTGAGAGCCTTCCCGACCGACGCTGTATGATGGGCGTAGTGACGGTCTCCCCACGAGTGGACGAGGTATCCCCCACGAGTCAGTACGGCACCGTACTTGTTCCCGGAGTGGTCCTCGCCGCCGAAGCTCGCACCCCTCACGTCGAGTCCGGCCAGCCACTGTCGGAACCCGTCGGGGTCGAGACCGGCTTCTTCGGGCGTGATCTCTTCCCAGCCCTCGTCGGGGTAAGTCACCCAGTCGGGCACGGTTATGCTCACTGTTTGCTCCTTGCTTGATTTTGGAATTTCAAGACGCGTCGCCGCCAATTGGTTTCTCCATACGCCGCACCTCCGCCGACCGAGTCGCCAGTCGCACGAGAAAGCCCCTCCACGTTCGAGTAGTCTTGAAGTCCAGCCGTTCGTACAGCCGAATGGCGCCTCCGTTCTCCGCGATGACTCCCAGGGACATCTTGCGCTTGCCCGTTGATTTGGCCTTCTCCTCTGCCTTTAACATCAAGGCCGTGCCGATCCCCATGCTCCGTGAAGAAGGCACGACGGCCAGCACATCGATGTGAAATTCATCTGCTGCTACGGCATCCTCAATATCAAGCAGTATGAGATTGAATAGTATAAGGCAGGCCCTGAGAGGAGAGAACTTCTCAAAAGGCGTCTTCAAGCTAAGTTGGTAGAACTCATGGCCGGTCGTCTTGAAGGCCAGGACACCCATAAGCTCCCCGTCGACTATGGCGAAGAGACAGTTTTTCGGGTCGACCGAGTCTCGAAAGAGGCGAACGAAGTCGTCGCCGTTCCTGAAGCCGATATGGAACTTCTTAGCGAAGGCGTCATAAGTAATGCGAAGCGCGTCGTCCACATACTCTCGGTCAACGCCTTCGACGATCTGTACTTCCGCAGTTGTCATGTGGCGGTTTCCTTAAAGAAAGCCTCACGCTAAGAGTAGGGGAATCTTTAGCCAACAAACAAGCGCCCTTTGGCAATCCCCAACAGTTTGACAGTCGTTCCGTGCCTACCTAGACTACGCCCAAGTTCGCCGGATGGGGGTATCCCATGAAGTCGTTTCCCGCCGAAGAGATGGACGCCGTCGCAAGGCCTTTTCCTGGGCGGATCGGCGTGTGCATCAAGGACCTCAACACGGGCTTGCGGTACGAGTACAACGCCGACGAGCCGCTGCCGACGGCGTCGGTCGTCAAGGTGTCGATCATGATCGAGCTGTTCCGGCAGGCGCATAACGGCGAGTTATCCCTCGACGACCGGTACCGGATGCGCACGGACATCTCCAGTCACGGTACGGGGACGCTGAGCATCATGCGCGACTACCCGGAACTGACCCTGCGCGACTACTGCCGCCTGATGATGGGAGTCAGCGACAACATGGCAACGGACATGATCGTCCACCTGCTCACGCCGGAGTCGATCAACGCGACACTGGAAAGCATGGGCTACCACAATACGCGCGCCAACATGCAACTTGGCGTATGGCACTACCTGATGAAGGGGGTCGTCGAGACGCCGTCGAGGGAACTCGACGAGGCCATACGATCGGGCGAACTCAACGACGGCCCCGGCGACAAGGACCTGCCGTTCGCCAGCGATCTGCGGAACAACGTCGCTTCGGCCAATGACCTCGTGGACATCATGGAGAAGATACACGCGGGCGAGATGATCAGCGCGGAGGCTTCGGCCCAGATGATCGAGATGATGAAGGTTGTGAAGGGTGACAACCGGATTCGCCAGTACCTGAAACCGGAAATCGAAACCGCGCGCAAGACGGGTGGGAGCGGCCGCATCAAGGCCGACACGGGCATCGTCTACCTTCCCACGGGCCCCATGTTCGTCGCCGGTCTCAGCACCTCGGACCTTGCGGAGGACCAGGTCCAGGGGATGGAGGCCGTGGGCCTCATCACCCGAATGGCGTACACGACGGTCTCCCCGGAGAGTGTGCTGGGAGTCGAGTAGGAAGGTTCCAAGGTTCTCGCGTCGGTTCCCCTGAATCCGCCCGCCGCCCTGGACTTCTGAGTGCCACCCTTTTGTCGCCGAATCCATACGCGATACTCTATACTTTCCAAGCAGGGAGGGGTCATCGCCAATGAGAGAGATCGTCGTCTTCAGCGGCAGCGCGCACCCCGATTTGGCCGAGAGCGTGTGCTCGCACCTTGGTGTGCCTCTGAGCCCAACAACGATCCACCGGTTCAGCAACGGCTGCATGCAGGTGCAGCTCAAGGAAAACTGCCGCGAGAGGGACGTGTTCATCATCCAACCCCTCGTCCCGCCGGTGCACGACCACCTGATGGAGCTTCTCCAGATGCTTGACGCGGCGCGAGGTGCATCGGCGTCGCGGGTGACCGCCGTCATCCCGTACTACGGATATTCCCGCTCGGACAAGAAGGACGCGCCGAGAATTTCAATCGCAGGCCGGCTGACGGCTGACTTGCTGGTTACGGCGGGCGCAAACCGAATTCTCACAATGACGCTCCATGTCCCCCAAGTTCACGGGTTTTTCAGTGTGCCGGTAGACCATCTGGAGGCGCTCGACATTCTGGCCGGACACTTCCGGGATAGGGACCTCTCCAACACCGTCGTGGTCTCTCCCGACTTCGGCAGGGCCAAAGACGCTGCATACGTCGGCCGCCTCCTCGGCATACCGGTCGCGGCGGGAAACAAGCAGCGTATCAGCGATACTGAGGTCGTCATCGACACGATCGTTGGAGACGTTGACGGCAAGGACGCGATAGTGATTGACGAAGAGATAGCGACCGGCGGAAGCATCCTCACGATCTTGGACAGACTGAGCGAGCGGGGTGTGAAGCGAAAATCCGTCGTCTGCACGCACGGTCTCTTCACTGGCGCCGCTCCGGAGCGTTTTCGCGCCCGATCCGATGTGACCGAGTTCGTCACCACCGACACCGTCTCATCGTATAGAGACAGCGGCATTCCCAACCTGAGCGTGCTGTCCGTGGCGCCGCTCCTGGGCGAAGCCATGCGTCGGATCCATGGAGGCGAGTCGGTGAGTAGCCTCTTCGCCGGGCCGGAATGGGCATCGGAGGCCCGACAGGTACGGGTCTAACGGGTCTGGTCTGCGGCTAGCTCCCTGACTCCAACTCCGGCTCAAAGAGGGTCGGCCGGCCAAAGGAATGTGGTGCCGAGGGTCGGCTGAAGAGCAGCCTTTGACGTTCGGTCAGCTTGACGGTCGTTGGAGGCACGGCTTGGTGCCACGAGTAGGCCTGATGCGACGGCCCCATGCTGAAGAAGAGGGTGCGTCGCTGGTGACTGCCTCGCCAAGGGGTCGTTCCGTGCAGGAGCGCCTCGGTGAAGATCGACACCGAACCGGCCTTCACTTCGGGCACGTCGATGCCGTAGCCTTCCGTCGCTTCCCTGATTTCGTCGGGCACTTGGAAATTCGACTTGTGGCTCCCTGGCAAGGCCATGAAGCCTCCGAGCTCGCCGCCTGAGTCGGTGAGGTTCCATGCCATGTTCGTCAGCCCGCTGCGTATCCTCCCGTCGCGCACGTAGTAGTAGTCGGTCTGCACGAAAGGCACGACGCCCCCATGCATGTGGAGCGCCTTCGCTCCGGCATTGGCCCACGCGCCCCAGAAGTGGTCGATGCGGAACCCGTCTCCCATTACCATCCTCAACACGGGCATGACCTTCGGGTGATCGAGCACCTTCGTGAAAGCCTGTCCCCATTCGAGGAATCCCGCTCCCTCTTCTCCCGCGCCGCCGCCGGGGAGCGTGCCGGAGACTTCCTCCTTCGAGGTATGCCCGCTCTCATCTATGAGACGGTTCAGATCGGCCACCTCGTCGGCGCTTAGCACGTCCTCAATGACGAGGTATCCGCGCAGATCGAACAGGTATTTTTGAATATCCGGACTGGTCACTGCGGTCTCTCCTGCGAATCCGTGGTATCAGTTGGCACGGGATAGAATACTCCCGACAGAGGAACACCTCAACAGGAAAACATCCGTGAAGCCGTTCTTGTTTGGTAGGCGGCTTCGAACCTCCTTTCCTTTATTGATTCTGAAATCACGTCTCCTATTGGGAAAACGAGTGATGAATCAGGTGTATGACCGACTTATAAGAAACGAATTCGCTGTCTTTATGGCATTGTGATATCGTCATGTCATGAACCTTGCAGATGTTTAGATTTCAGAGAAAGGAAGTAAGAAGAACATGCGTAATTCACAACCCATCGAACGTCACACCCAGACATTTGGCGCTCTTACTCTGATGCTTCTGATTCTTCTCACAGCTTGTAGCACCGAAAGCGATTCGCCGTCCGTCTCGTCCACAAGAGAATCGGCGACGCCAACAACGGAGCCATCTGCACGAACCGTGTCGGCAACCGCAATCCCGACGGCGGTTCCGACCGAGACCACCCCGACGGGTTCACCCAACCCGGAGCGAGCAGCGCTGACGGCCCTCTACGATGCAACCGGCGGGTCTGACTGGAAGATAAACGACGGCTGGCTTAGCGATGCCCCGCTCGCTCAATGGATTCGTGTGACGACCGACGAGGACGGCCGAGTCACGAGTTTGGATCTCGGTTCCAACCGGTTGAACGGGGAGATACCCGCGGAACTGGGGGACCTCTCCAACCTGAAATTGCTGTTCATCAATGACAACAATTTGACCGGCGGGCTACCCAAAAGTCTAACAAGTCTATCTGAACTGGAATCGTTCAGCTTCCACAACAACTCAGGGCTATGCGCTCCGATTGACGAGGCATTCCAAGCATGGCTGCATAACATAGCCGAAGTCCACGGCAGCAGTTGCGCGCCGGAGGACTCGTTGCAGGACCGTGAGGTGCTGGTGCAGCTATATAACACACTGGACGGGGAGAATTGGAATGACAACACTAACTGGCAGAGCGAACGGCCAATCAGGGAATGGCACGGAGTCACAAATGATGCAAGCGGAAGGGTCAGCGTGCTATTACTCGAATCGAACAAGTTGGTCGGGGAGCTACCTAAGGAGCTCGGGAGCCTCTCCAACCTGAAGAGGCTGGAGTTCGGCAACAACCAACTAACAGGGGAGATACCCAGGGAGCTAGGCAACCTCTCCGACCTGGAGACTCTACTACTCGGTTCCGACAGTTCTTATGCTGGGGGGTTAAGTGGGAGCATACCGAAGGAGTTGGGCAGCCTCTCCAAGTTGGAGGTTCTAAACCTCAGATTCAACCTTTTGACTGGGGATATCCCGGCAGAGTTGGGCAACCTCACGAGCCTGAACTCTCTATTGCTTGGTTACAACCGGTTGACTGGGGAGATACCGGCGGAGCTTGGCGGCCTCTTCAACTTGAAAAACCTGGAGATTGTTTACAACGGGTTGACCGGAGATATCCCGGCGGAGTTGGGCAACCTCTCCAACCTGACACGGCTGTTGCTGGGACACAATCAACTGTCCGGTGAGATACCGAAGGAACTGGGCAACCTCTCCCACCTGAAGGCGCTGTCGATGGAGAGCAACAGG
>JAPPDQ010000227.1 GCA_028875495.1 Chloroflexota bacterium | reverse complement strand
CGACGAGCAACGAGGTCGTCGCAATGTCGGGGTACTCCGCTGCCACCCTCTCGAACGCCTCGTCCCACACGATCAGCCCGTAGCCCTGCGCGTTCGACTTCGTGACCGAGGTCACGTGGCGCTTCTTGTCGCGCGATCGGGCCAATTCAAATGAGTACCGGATCACCCGCTCGCAACCGTGCCGCGTGAAGACGCTCGTCTGGATCCCGACCTCTTCGGGGAACCCCTTATACTGGAACCCGCCCACGTTGGCATACTCCCCCTCCGTGTTCTCCCGGATGACCGCGATGTCGATATCCCACGCCTCCTTGTCCGCAAGGGGCGAGCGGATGCCGGGATACAGCACGCTGGGCCGCTCGCACACGTACTGATCAAACCGCCGCCTGATCGGCAGCAGCAGCCCGTTCAGCGTAACGTGGTCCTGCAGTTCGGGATGCCCGACCGCACCGAGGTAAATCTGGTCGAACGCCGCAAGCGTGTCGAGCGCGTCGTCCGGCATCACCTGCCCATGCTCGAAATAGTAGTCCGACCCCCACGGAAACTCGGTGAACTCAAGCGTGATCTCGTAACGCCTCGCGATTTCGTTCAGGACCTTCAACCCCTCTTCGATCACGTCGACGCCAATGCCGTCCCCTCGAATGACGGCGATCTTATGCTCGGACATGGGAAACCTCTCAGTGTTGAAATTTAACGGTACGTGGACAGCAGGCGCAGTGAATACGTCCTACCTTCGCGTTGATTTGAATGGCAGAACAATTCTTGCACAGAACCGTTGTGCATCTCGCCGACGCTATGCCCACACCGGCGGCCGCCTGTCCGCCCATGGCTGAGCCTCTTCAAGCTGCCCGGACAGCCGCAGGAGCGTGGCCTCATCGCCATAGCGTCCCAGGAAGTGAATGCCTATTGGTAGGTTGTCTCCGTTCCAGGCGAGCGGCAACGAAATCCCCGGCTGTCCCGTCACGTTCGCGATGTACGTAAACGGCGAGAATGTCGCCTGTCTGCGTCGCAACTCGAAGGGGTCTCCACTGTCGTAAGTGAGGACGCCCAGCGGCAGCGGCGGCTCTCCAAGCGTGGGCGTTAGCCAGATATCGTGCTCCGTGAAGAACTTCCCGATCTCACGGGCGCCCAGTTGCAGCCGTTCGAGGTGGCCGAGATATGCAGGCGCGCCGACGGCGTCTCCTCGCTCCACGAGCGCTGCGATGAAGGGCTCGATCTCGCCCGGCTCGACCTTCCTGCCGATACGCTCCTCCCAACCGTGCACGCCCCACGCGACGCCCGCCGACATCATGGTCGTCCAATCGAGCCAGAGTCCGTGTGTGTCGTGGTCGGGCGACCGCTCCTCAACATCATGTCCCAGTTCCTCGCACAACGCCGCGACGTCCCGGACAGCGTTGGCGCAGTCCGGATGTACCTCCGTGCCTGTCGGAGACTCGGCGGAGAAGGCGATGCGAAGTCTGCCCGACGGTGTTCCGGCCTCCTCGAGGTAAGATGCCGACTGAGGTGGAGCAGGGTACCAGTCGCCCACATCCGGCCCCGCCGTGATGTCGAGCACCGCTGCAGTGTCGCGAACGGTGCGAGTGAGCACGTGCTCGGCGACGAAACCGGAGAACACCTCGCCGAAGTAAGGGCCGAGCGGGTTCCTGCCGCGCGTCGGTTTGAGACCGACCGTTCCGCAAGCCGCAGCCGGAATCCGAATCGACCCCCCGGCATCGTTGCCGTGCGCCACGGGCACAACGCCGGATGCGACCATCGCGCCTGCCCCGCCGCTCGAACCGCCCGGCGTCCGCGATGTGTCCCACGGGTTGTGGGTAGCACCCGTCATTCGAGGTTCGGTTGTAGCGCCGATGGCGAACTCCGGCAGGTTCGTTTTCGCGACCGTGATGAAGCCACCCGCCTTGAACCTCTTGACCAGCTCGGTGTCCCTGTCCGGCACGAACCCCTTAAGGAAGCGGGAGCTTGCGGAGTACTCCACTCCCGCATACTCCGCCAGAAAGTCCTTCAACAGAAACGGTACTCCGGCGAGCGGCCCATCCCCGATGTCGCCTTGGGCCAACTCGCGGGCGTGGTCATACATCTTGATCGTTACGCCGTTCAGCGTCGGATTGACCCGCTCGATACGGTCTATGACCTCATCCACGAGCTCCAGCGGCGTGACCTCTTTGCGACGAATCAGCTCCGCCAAGCCTACTGCGTCGTACTGGGCAAAGTCGTCCATGTAGTCCACTCCCAACGTGTCAGTTTCGGGCTACGGCATGGTATTCCCGCGCATTGG
>JAPPDQ010000038.1 GCA_028875495.1 Chloroflexota bacterium | reverse complement strand
CCACGATCCAGTCCAATGGCAGGTCGGGGTCGAGATCCAGGGGGTAGTAGAACACTGCCGGAGTCACGTAATCCAGCAGCCCTTGGTTGAGCCATGACCGAACGTCAATTCCGCGGTCGAGGTTCATCTCCTCTGTGGGAAAGACCTTTGCGCCAACTGCAAGTCGACCTTGCCGCTTGCTGCGCACCATTGAGGCGGTCTTGTTCACAAGCTCGGTGAGCAGTGGGATGTTCTCCCGCGCCTCCTCACGACGAAAGACGTCCCATGAGGTTGGGGGCGAGGAGAAGTCCAGCTCGATTCCGTCGATGTCGTACTCGGTGACCAGTTCCTCGGCAATCGAGAAGTTGAGGTCTCTAACTTCGGGATGCGCGAGCATCCCTCCACCTTGCGTCCCCATGTGGGCGGGCTCCGTCGTGTCGAGGGCGCCTATTCGAAGGCTGGCGATGAACTCCATGTCCTTCTCGTGAGCCCGGTCGACCAGTACCTTCAGCGGGTCCAGTCCCCGTTCCATCAGGCCCTTCATGTTCTCCCACGCCCTCCATGTAGACGCTCCATCGAAGGGACTCCTGAACATCGCATTTGAATACGGCCCGCTTGCCGTGCCTTCCACCGCACCGAACTGATTGCCGACCTTGGTCGGATAGAACAGTCCCCCGCAGGCCACGCCGTACACGAACGTGTCAACGCCCGTTCCCGATACTTGGTCGATCGGAGTCCAGGCCTCTTCCATCGTCATCGGCGGCTCGAAGACGTACAGGTAGTAGTGACGGGCGTCGTCGAGGTACATCGTGCGTTGTCTTCTCATGTTGGCCTCCTCGCCTATGGGGAATTGGATAATGCGGCGTCGATCACAACCCACTTGATGGAGTGATAAGGAAGCTCATAGGCGCTCGACGGCTCCGTGAAGGACGAGTGAGAGTATGCGACATAGAGCTTGCCGTCTCGCTCCATGTTCGACGTGTAGGAGCAGCCCGGCCCCGTATGGAAGGAAAAGGGGTACTCCCACTTCTCTCCCGTCCCATCGATGCTGAACATGACGTATGTGACCTGGGGGTGTCCATAAACGCCCCGTCCCGAACTGCACGCCAGGACGCCGTTGCTCAGAAGCCGAAGATGCGGTTTTACCCCCGGCCACCCAACGGATACGGGCTCGCTCCACGTCAGGCCCCCGTCCGTAGATCTGGACTGGTGCATGGGAGTGTGAGAACCCGTTCTCATCATGCAGAGGATATCCCCATTGGCCAGGACCTCCAGGTCGGCCTCGGCGTACACCTGATCGCCACCGTCTTCGTTTTCCGCCTCGTAGCCGAAGGCCGTTACGAATTCGAAGCTCTCTCCGCCGTCTTTGGACCGCACGATGAAGCTCTTGTGCGTTGCGGAGGCTGCGCCCACCTGCCCCCCGAACGCGGTTAGCAGATCGCCGTTCTCCAATGTCAGCAGAGTCCCGTACAGCTCGTAGGACGCCAAGTCCCAGGGCATCCCGTTGACCTTGAAAGTATCGTCCGTCAACAACTCGCCCTTCCCGGAGAACCGGCGAAGTCTGAAGAGGGGGTCGTCTACTTTCGCTACTTGGTGGTACGGGCCTTTGGCCTGCGACCAACCCGCGTTCACGGGAAACACGTCGATGTACGCTATCGTGTCGTCCCTCGTATAACCCAGGATCCCCGACGTCTCAACGTTATCGGCCATGGGGAAGCCGGGAGGGGAATCCGTCCATGTCCGGCCAAAATCTTCGGAGACCGCCACCGGGCGCGTCTCGACACCCTTGTGTCTGCCCTTGCCGTAGGCGAGTACCAGGCGGTCTCCTTCGAGCTCGATGATGCGGGGGAAGTTCAGTATCTCGTCCGACTTGAGCAGGACCTCGGTTCTCTCTACGGAGACCTTCAAGTCTTGCCCATCGCTGGAATAGAGCGCGCCTCGCAGCATGGCTGCCTCCTTTCCAAGTGACTCTCGCAAGATCCGAGTCGGTGCCGACGACCAAAGCGTATGATACCACTACCTATTAATTAAAGAACTTTCCAGCGACGCTTCGACGACGACGAGCTCGGTCATATGAATTCACGTCGGAGTGGACGGATACCGATTCAAAAGGCCCCGCTCACCCTACCTTCGGAAGTACCTGACAGGCCTTCGCTTGCCAAAGGCACTCCGAAATCCGTCTGCTCACTGCGCTCGTAGTATTCACCGACGGGGTTGACGGAAAGGCCCGCGAAATCATCGGTCGGACAGGAACGGAGTGCGAATACTGTTGAAAGTGGCTAGCAGGTGTCGCTTCTCGCGGTTGGAGTAATATACTCTCGATTGGGCTTGCTACGCATTGACAGCCGCTCAATCACTATGCTAGAGTCGCTCGGAATCACTAGGATAAGGGTCGATTCGACAAGTTTTGGCTTTAATGAAGAGGAGGTAATCGAATGCCAAACCGTAGGTTTATATTCTCATTAGTCGCCGGTCTTGTACTGGCGTTAGCCTTGGTCGCGTGTAGCAGCGATGACGACGACACCGGAACCACCGCTGCTCCTGCGCCCGCTCCTGCACCAGCAGCTGGGCCCGCACCAGCAGCTGGGCCCGCTCCTGCGCCTGCGCCCGCACCTGCGCCCGCAGCAGCGCCTGTGACTCAGGCGCCTGCCCAGCCGCAGCAGCCGCAGCAACCGCAACAGCCACAGCCACAGACTCCTGTTGAAACAGGGCCAATGGCAATGGTGCCCGCAACGTGCGTGATTTTGGGCGACGTAGTCACCGACTGCCCGCTCCGAAGCCCGCATGCATGGAAGCCTGCCAAGCAGCAGGTACCGGGCGAGGTCTGGGTATTCCAGGCCTATGACGGCCCGCGTCCGACACAGTTCTTCGAGTCCCCGCACTCGGCACAGCTCGTGAAGGCTGGCGAGATTCCCCCGCTGATGGAGCGGCTCCCCGTTCCTGAGGACGTGGAAGTGATCGCCGGGCCGGACGGCATCGGCGAGTACGGCGGATTCTACCAGCAGACGCAGCCCCACTCCTACATCGGTGAGTGGATTCTCGCCAGTTGGAACCGCCGCGACTCTCTCGGCGGCCTGATTTGGTTCCCGTGGATCGGCAAGGGCTGGGAAGTCAGCGATGACGGAACGCTCTGGACGTTCACGATGCGCGAGGGCCTCAAGTGGAGCGACGGCTACCCGCTCGACATGGAATCTGTCGAGTTCGGTTGGGAAGTCAACCTCAACCCCGCCCTCTTTGGCGGACCGCTGCCGTTGTGGGCCAGTGACCCGGTAACGGGCAACCCGCCCAAGTTCTCGGTCGTCGACGACCTGACATGGACCCTGCAGTACGAAACTCCGATCTTTACGATCATGGAGTCCCGCTCGACGCCGAGCACGCTGTGCTCGCCCGGCCGTGTATGCATGGTCTGGCATCCGAGGATGAAGTACCTCTACCCGCAGTACGCGGGACAGGCAGCCGTTGACAAGCTCATCTCGGACGGAAACTACGCCGACTTCCAGGACATGCTCAAGGGCGAGCTGGCTTTCTGGCAGAACATCGACAGCAACCCCTGCGCCGCTCCGTACTGCAACGTAGAGGAGACCGACTCTCAGGGCCTGTTCATGAAGAACCAGTACCACTGGTTCGTAGACCCCGAGGGCAACCAGATCCCCTACACCGACGGCGCTGTGATGACCAAGCAGGAGAGCCAGGACGTCATCAAGTTCCGCGCAATGGCCGGTGAGGAAGACGGACGAACGTCATCCTTCATCCCCGGCGAGCTTCCGCTCTATATCGAGAACATGGAGCGCGGCGACTACTCGATCTACCACTGGCCGAGCAGCGGTGGCGCCGACCTGACGACGACGATGCAGCAGACCTACAATGATGACCCGCGCATCGGCGAGCTCATTCGAACGCAGGACTACCGCATCGCCCTGTCGCACACCGTCGACAAGGAAGTGCTGAACGACCTCGTGCTCTCGGGCGTCGGCGTGGTGCAGAACCGCGTTCCGCGACCGAACAACCCCTACTACCCTGGCGACGAGTACCGCATGCTCCACATGGAGCAGGACCTCGGCAAGGCCAACTCGATGCTCGACTCGCTTGGTCTGAGCGCAAAGGATGAAGAGGGGTTCCGCATGCACAAGGACGGGTCAGGCACGATCGAGATGCAAATCACGGTCGGACCGAGCCCCAACCCTGCTGTCTCACAGGCCGCTGAGATACTCAAGTCTGCCTGGGAGAGCGTCGGCATCAAGACCACCATCGCGGCGGTCCGCCAGACGACGCGTGACAGCCTCCAGACGACGGGCATCTCCCGCGACTACTCCGCCTACCAGTACAACCCCTGGATGGTGCAGTGGACGAGCCTCGCTCCCCTGACCCGCGGCGATCTTGCCGGCGAGATCGGCAAGTGGTACGCCTCACGCGGTGAAGAGGGCATGGCCCCCACCGGCGGCGATCCCGGCTGGCTCCCGCTGGCGGGACCGAACGAATTCCCGGCGGACGCCGGCGGACGCCTGATGCGACAGTCCCAGCTCTGGATCAGTGGCTTGGGCGTAAGCAACCTCGACCCGAAGAGAGTTGAGATGGGCAAGGAGATGTTCGCCACCAACGCCGACCAGCTTTGGGGCCTGAACTGCTGCGCCTACTCCGGCGTGTTCCGCGGCGTCCTCATCACGAGGAACAACTTCCGCAACAAGCCGATCACGCACGAGCGCGACCACAACGGCTTCACGGCTTGGGCGCGATTCTTCGAGGATGGCCTGGACAACTTCCATAATCCTGGCAATCGTTCGAAGTACTGCGGCAGCTGGGCCTTCATCCAAGGCGGTAGCCCGTACGATAAGTGCACGAAGACCCTTTGGTAGAAGCTAAGCGGACAGGACTAGGCACATAGCCTGAAGTAAAACAGGCCCGTCGAACCCGGCGGGCCTGTTTTGTTGTCCTGTTGCAGGGCCAAGAAGAAACACGTTTGGGATCACCAAACCACAATCGTGTACACTACGGGCATGTATTGCACTGATGACGATAAAAACACCACCCGCAGCGTCAGGGAGAGCCTGATCGAACAGGCGCGCCGACGCGAACGACAGACCGGCGGAGCCGAGACGACCCTGCGTGAGTTGCGCTCCGTTATATCCACAGGTGGACGCAAGTTCACATCGGGATGAGATGAATGAGCGATAAAGGTTCTGCTATGATCTGTCAAGAAGACGGCAGATCGGGAGGCCTAAAGAGGTGTTGGAGCAGCGCCGGTACGTAATCGACCAAGCCGGAGAACGCGAGGCGGTAATACTGTCTATGGCCGAATATGATCGTCTCATGGAAGACCTCCGTGACCTAGCCCTTATCGCCGAACGCAGGGATGACGAGACCGTCTCTTTTGAAGACCTTAAGGCCGAGCTCGACAGTCTGTGGACAGATACGGCGTAGACGTAACCCGTCTGGATTCTTGTGAAAATCAGCGGGAACATTCCTACACCGTCATTCCTGCGAAAGCAGGAATCCATTCCCGGTCTCCCTCACACACCATGTGACGACAAGAACCGTACCCGTAACACAGCGGAACCAACAAGGCCCTTGTGAAAACTCCCTGCGTGTACATCCTTGCAAGCAAACCGAATGGCACCCTGTATATTGGCGTGACGTCGAACCTCATCCAACGAGTGTGGCAGCACAAGAATGACCTTGTGGAAGGATTCACGAAGCGCTATGGCCTTCACAGACTGGTTTGGTATGAGGCTCATGAGTCTATGGAAAGCGCCATCACGAGAGAGAAGATGTTGAAGAGGTGGAAACGAGCGTGGAAGATCGAGTTGATTGATAAGGACAACCCAACATGGTCGGATCTGTAGAACAAGCTGGGGTGAAGTGGATTCCAGCCCCATACCGTGGTACGGAGTGACGTTCTTTCGCGGGAATCACCCATGCAGCCTAGCGGCCTGCACAACCAGCAATGAAAGTGGCAAGTGCGTTCAATAGCCGCTATTGGATTTGCGGTAGCGACTAAAGATGGATTCCCGCTTTCGCGGGAATGACGATAAGGGTTTTGGCGGTCGCATTCATACCAATGACGGTACTCCACTCCTGTTTGCTCTAATCCTGTCGGCGGATCGTAGCGCCCAGACCATCAATTCCCCACACGCATCCCCCACTATTGCCATGTCCGACCGACCGACGTACCATAAGCGGCGCTAATCCAGACTCCTTGCCGGAGGTACGCCACTTGCTCTCACCAGGCCAGGTAGCACACTTCAAAACGTTCGGATTCCTGTTCATCCCCCAGCTATTCTCCGCCGACGAAGTGGCGCACATAAGGTCCACCGCGGACAGCCTGTGGCTCAAGCTCCGCGACGGCAAGCCTCTAGATCCCGAACAGGGCCAGGCCGAAGGCAGGTTCATCGAGCAGGACGCCGCGCTCACGAAGATAGTCACCGACGACCGCATCTTCGAGGCCGCCGAGAGCATTCTCGGTCCCGGTTTCATCTGGGCGGGCTCCGAAGGCAACGTCACGGTAAACTCCGAGCACCCCTGGCACCCCGACCGCCCCGGCGACCACGATGAGGTCTCCTACACCCGCCTCAAGATCAACCTCTACCTGGATCCCATCACTGAGGAAAACGGTTGCCTGCGCGTCATTCCCGGCTCCCACCGGATGCCCCTCCACCAGGAAATCGAGCCCGATTCCAGACACCAGCGCCGTGGACTTCCCGTCCGCCCGTTCGAAGTGCCGGGCCCGAACATGCCAGGGGTCTCGCTGGAGTCAAACCCCGGCGACGCCATCTTCTTCAACCAGAGCATCTGGCATGCCATCTTCAACGGCTGGGCGGGCCGACGCTACATCGCCCTGAAATTCGCCGCCCGACCGCAGACCGACAACCATATCGCCTCCCTGCGCCACTATGCGGGCACGATATTCGATCCTGATCCCGGCTGGCTCGCCAGCGACGACGCGAGGATTCAGTCTATGGTCGGCGAACTCCCGACCTTCGGCGCAAAGAAGGTCCACGAGTTCGTGGAATTCCGCGACGACTCCCCAAACAGGACGAACTGACCACCTTCCCCACAGAAACCGGCCACCAGAGACATCATCGCAGGAGCACGCCATGACAACCTTCCCTCGCCCTATACAGGCTGGCAACGCCGGAGACGGGTCACCCCTCGTACTTGGCGATGAAAACGTCATCGGCGATCTGTTCGCGGGCGGTTCCGCCGTGAGAGTCCTGGACTGGGACGCAGACGGCGAGCCCGAAGTCGTTGTCACCGGCGGCAACGGCGATATCTATAGCTTCAAGTTCATCGGAGAGATCGCCGACGGGACCCCCATCGTCGACCGCGGCCTCCAGTGGGGTGAGGTGTCGCGGTCCCTCCACCGTAACGAAAGGGACAAGGGCCTCGTCGGCGCCGTGGTCGTAGCCGCAGACTTCGATGGCGACGGGCAGATCGAAGTGATTCTGTCCCCGCGAGGATACTCACAGAAATCCGTCACGGCCATATCGGTAGAGAACGGCCCTCCCGCGACCCGCGACGAAGGACGGCCCGTAACCCTCAAGGGGCGGGAAGGGGACGCCGGTTTCGGCAGAGGTGCGACAGCTGCCCTCGACTGGAACGGCGACGGTGTGGTCGATCTCGTCGTGCTCGAGACCGAGGATGGAGTCATGTGGGCCAAGAGCCCGGAAGGCATCGTTCCCGAGGACCAGCGCGACCGCTACGACAAGGACGGCAAGTGGTTCTCCGAGTTCGGCACGGGTTCCCTGCACCTCTATCGCAACACGAGCGGCGGCGGCGACATCGAGTTCACCTACGCGGGCAAGGTCGATGTCGAGGTGCCCCGTCACACTTTCCACATCAGCGAGGTCAACTCCGACGACCCGACCGCTGGTCTCCTGCTGCTCAACTACTACGGCCACATCAACCACGTACCCATCCTCTCGGTCGGCGACGACCCCGAATGGGGCGAACCCGCCGAGATTTTCACGCTCCACGGCGAGCCCTTCAGCCGCATCGCTACCTTCCAGGGGGCGATAGGAGTCTCCGACGCCCTCGAAGCCGGACGATACGACATCTTCGCGGGTGACAACGCCGGGAACGTCGAGTGGGCGCGCTGCCGCGGCCAGGACGCCGAGGGCAGGCCCGTCTACGACACCCCCCGCAAGCTCAAGCAGCACAATCCCCACGTCAATGGCGGCTACTTCTCCGTTCCTACCGTCGGCGACTGGCGGGACACGGGAATGCAGGACATTCTCGTCGGCAGCATCGAGGGATACATCTTCTGGTACAAGACCCTCTCCACCGACCCCCTGCGGTTCGCCCCGCCTGAGCGCGTGCGCTACGGCACCACCGAAATCCGCCGCCTCGCTACCCCATACCCCTCCGGCGGCCAATACTGGGGCGGCTCCCAAAGCCCCTACGACGGCGACACCGGCGGCTACAGCAACCCTGTCCTCGCCGACTGGAACGGCAACGGCCTCCTTGATCTCGTCGTCTGCGACATGGTTAGCCTCTTCGAGTGGTATCCGAACTGGGGCACCAAGACGACGCCCGAGCTCGGCCCTCCTCAGCGACTTCACATCACCGACGGTTCTCCCCTCATCGGCCCTTGGAGACAGCAGCCCGGCATCGGCCACCTGACCGACGGAGACCTGCCCGACATCGTCACCCAGGACCTCGACCTCGACGTTGCCCTCTACAGGCGCGCGCGCGGCGACGACCTCACCGCACTCCTCCCCGGCGAAAAACTCCGCTACGAGGACGGTTCCACCATCAAGACGCACGGCATCTACACCCCCGCGGGTGGTGACGGACGCGGCAGGACGAAGTTCAACCTCGTCGACTGGGACGGCGATGGCCTCCTCGACCTGCTCATAGGCGTCGGGCCGCAGCACGGAAGCCCCTACCGGGGCAGCTACATCCTCTTCGCCAAGAATGTGGGCACCAAGACGGAACCGGTCTTCAGGAAGCCCGTCGTCCTCGTGTTCGATGAGGACGGCAACCCCCTGGAGTTCTGGCGGCACGGAGTCCACATGGCCCCCGTCGACTGGCAGGACGACGACAATTTCGGCCTCATCGCCGGAGCGGACCATGGCCACGTCTGGTACTGGCGACCCCAGCACTTCGGCAGCCCGGCGAGCGGCGATCCCACCGCGCTGGAACGCCCTATCGGAGAAGAGGGCTTCGGCCCGCGCGAAGACTGATAGCCGCGCGCTGTCGATCACACCGCCGAGGCCATACCTCTTAAATGCCGACACCACTGGAAGTGCCCCGCCACATCCTCGAAGAGATCTATCGCCACGCCCGCCGCGAGTACCCTAGCGAGTGCTGCGGCTGGCTCGCGGGCGACAAGGACGGCTCGTCCGTAACCACCGTCAGGGCCTGCGTCAACATGCAAGCGCAGGGAAACCACCCTTCCGCTCCCAGCCGTACCGCCGAGACCGCCTACGTCTTCGGAGCGCAGGACCTCATCGAGCTGAACAACAGCCTCGACACCGACACCCCCGCCCGCATCATCTACCACTCTCACCCCAACGGAATGGCATACCTCTCGGAAATAGACCGGGGAGTCGCCATCAGTCCCTGGGGAGACGGCCCCGCCTACCCCGTCCAACAGCTTGTCATAGGCATCGACGCCCACCGAGTCGTCGCCGCCGCCCTCTACGACTGGTCCGACACCGACGGCGACTTCATCCAGATCGCCAGCTTCGAAGGTGCTAACATCTGACGCTTCTATCGGCTGTTGGCTGCCATCCCCATTGAATTAACACCCCCGTCCGACTACAATCTTGCGAATCATTCATACTGTCCCCGGCTCCTGACCGGGGCGGAGGAAACATGGCCGACGAAAAGTTGAGAGTGGCGATCATTGGCTGCGGTCGAATGGGCCAGCACTACACCGAGGTCTACAACACCTTCGAGAACACCGAGGTCGTCTCCATCGCCGAGTACAACGAAGACAGGCTGAAAGTCGTCGGCGAGCGTTTCGGCGTCACCGCGCTCTTCAAGGACGCCGAGGAGATGTACCAGCAGATGGACGAGGTCCCCGATCTCGCCGTCGTCGTCCTCCCCGGCAAGTTCATCAAGGACGCGGTCATCGCCTCCGCCCAAGCGGGTGTGCGCGGCGTCTCCACCGACAAGCCCATCGGCGCGAAGCTCTCCGACGTGGACGAGATGATAGCCGCCTGCGGGGAGAGCGGCACCGTCTTCCACGGCGGCAACCTCCAGCGCTCACGCGCCGACGTTCAGGAGGCCGCGAGTTGGCTCCGCAACGGCGACTACGGGGAGATTCAGGGCGCGACCGTCCACGGGTGGGGGGGAGAAATATCCGGCGGCGGCTGCCAGCACATCGCCGTCCTCCGGCTCCTCACGAACGCCGAGATCACCGAGGTCATCGCCTGGGGCAAGCCGCAGGAGTCCCTCGAGGCGAATGAGGACAGTGGACTCATCATCAACGGTCGGTTCAAGATGAGCACCGGAATCGAGACGACCGTCTACGGCGAGCCGACTCCCCATCGCGGCGTCGACGTATGGACGGAGGACTCCCTCCTGCGCTGGGACTGGGGCGATGTCATGGACATCTACCAGGGGTTCGACGACAACGGCGCGCGCATCAAGTCCGACCGCCAGTTCACACCCTTCGCCTGGCCGAAATACGGCTACCTCGCAAGCTCGATCCTGTCCTTCATCTCCGCCGTCGAGAACGGCACCGAGATGGCCATATCCGGCTACGATCTACTGAGGTCGCTCGAGGCCGCGGTAGCCGCCAAGCACTCGGCGCTCTGGGGCTCGGTGCCCCTGTCGCTGCCGCTGGAGGACCGCTCGTTGACGCTCTACCCGCGTCCCTACCGCTGGCTCGGAGGCGACCAGTCCGGCAGATACCAGACGCCCGATGAGGCGCGCGCATACGAGCTTTTCGCGAAGGGATAGGACGCCCTACCACAACCACTCAGCGATCTCCACGCCCTCTGCGGTGGACTCCCTCGTCGCACTCAACAACATGGTGTCCGGCCGTGGGATGACTTGCGGCTAGGTACCTACCCACACGGCTCCGCCATCGTCAACACTCTTGCCGGGTTGTGGATCAGCAAACGGTCGATGTCCTCGTCTGAGAATCCTCGTGTCCTCAACCACGGCACGACCCGCCTCACTATATAAAAATACCCCGGCCCGCCATACGCCGTCAGTCTGCGCTTCGACGCCACGTCGTGCCCCGTGAGTATCTTGTCCCCGTAGCCCCGTTCGATCATGAAGGCGATCACCTCCGCGCGGTCCGCGTCGTTCAGCATCGTGATCTTGGGATTAGGGGGATAGAACGGCAGACCCGAACTGAAGTGGTCCCATTCCAGGTAGCACCCGGCCTCGGCGATGCGGAGCAGCACCTGCCGGTCCATCACCGTCCTATCGAGATGGCCGATGATGGTACGCCCGGGATCGCCCCCGGCGTCCACGATGACACCGATGATCTCCTCCGGTGAAGGCTCGTCCCGCCCTGGATGGATCAGTATCGCCGCCCCTGTCGCCTGCTGCGCCCTCGCCGACGCGCGCAACACCTTGTGCTCGTTGTCCGACAGTGGATAGGAGCACCCGACCTCTCCGATGACTCCCGCCCTGATGCCAGTCGTCCCGACGCCGTCCGTGATATCACGGACGATCTCCTCGAAGATGGCCTCCTCCGAGATGTTGTCCATATCGGGCGGGTGCGCCTCCTTCACATAGTACGACGACCCCATGACGATGTGGACTCCCGTCGCCCGTGATACGCGCGCGAGACCCTCCGGATTCCGGCTCAGCCCAATGCTCGACGCCTCCACAATTGCCCCGCCACCGTGACGCTTGTACAGCCCGATCTCCGCAATGGCCGTATCCACATCGTCCAGCCGCAGGTTGTCGAGATTGGCCGCAAAGTAGTAGCTGAGATAACCAAGGATGTCCATCCGCATCGGCGCGTGGAACATCTCGCGCTCAAACGGGTCGTCTGGTTCGACGGCGATATTCGACAGGTCGGAAAGGATGTGCTCATGCGTGTGCGTCACACCCAGCGTTTCAGGCTCCACCGGCCCCAGCACCGTCTGAACGTATCCGGCCATTTTCTCGTTATCAAGCATGTCTGAATTCACTGCCGACACGTCGCGACACAGTCAGACCTACGAGTCTACGGCTATGGCCTCTGGCGATTTGGCAACAATAGCCTCAAGTCGCTCACGGGTTTCCGGCTGTTCGGAGTCGGCGTCCAATAGGCCTTGGAGCGAGTCCGCGAGTCTTTGAGAATCTATCGCCCTTAGCTGACTAGGCAGTTCACGTCTCGAAGCAGGGAATATGCCGGCTTCCAAGAGTTCCGCCAAAGCCAGATGCGTTACATATGATATGGCCTGCTCAAGTGCGGCATCTAAGTCCCCTATTTCAAGAACGTTCAAGAACCGCCTGCGTGTCGCCCTTGCTCTCATGCGAGGAGTCTCAGGAGAGGGCAGAGGTAGGTCATCCTTCCAACGACTCAGAGTCATGTCCCAGAAACCGCTTCGTTGGAATAAGACTTGACCAAACTTGATGGCCCACCCCAGAACGTCATGCCCTTCGGCTATTAGTCTGTCGACGTCATTAGTACGATAGACGCGCAGGTCAATCTCCATGGGGCGCGAACGGTTGAGTTTCAGGGGTTCCCTGCATATCACCACGAGATCAAGGTCTGCGGCCCCTCCATTCGGTCGAACCGCGGAGCCAATGGCTATCACGGCTGAGATGCTGAGACCGTCCCGTGCCGAGTCCAAGAAGCTCTCAGTCCACTGCATCGATGCTTCCGTGGGCCACCGGATTGTCAGACCATGCGAAATCATGCCGATTAATCCATTAGTTGAATAGACATTACCCGTCATCCGAGTCCACTAACTCTTCGACTGCCTCAACATAGCGTTCTATTTCTATCGCCACGTCTCGGTCTTCAAAATCAGGCGCCTCGACGTCTCAGTAGGCGACCGCCTTTCTACTATCGTTGAGGTCGTTTAGCAGATCATAGATGTCAGGAAGCCCATGCTGCGTATGTAGTTCATGCGCAACGTTCGCCTTTTCCCAATGCTGCTTCGTCACCTTTATTTGAACATGGAGGGCCGCAGCCTCGACGGCCGCTTCAAGGCAATAGAGTCCATAGATCGAAAGGTCGTCTAGGTCCTCTGGATCTAGCTGGATCCTAGCCAAGTGGCGTCGAGCAAGCATGAGTTTTTCTTGCACGGTTGGCATTTTCACTCTGATTGGGACAACAACCGGCTTGTGTCTTAGGTGGTGACGGCCTCTTGAACGTGATTATAGCAAACGTCTTCCCACGGAAATTACCCTCAAGGACTCGCTCGGTGAAGACGAGCGCATCCACGTTCCCCAAACCCCTCACTCCGCCAGAAACCCTCCGTCGACCACCAGCTCCGCCCCAGTGATGAACGACGACTCGTCCGTCGCCAAAAACAGGATGCCGTTGGCGATCTCGTCCGCGGTGCCGAGCCGGCGCATGGGTACCATCTCCAGGCGAGGGCCGATGATCTCCGGCACGTTGAATATGTCCTCGGTCAGCGGCGTCATGACGAATCCGGGGTGCACCGAGTTGACCCGAATCCCCTCAGCCGCGTACTGGATGGCCGCCGCCTTCGTGAAGTTGCGCTTCGCCCCCTTCGCCGTCGGGTACGAGGACGACGCCGATCCGACGATGCCGTATATCGACGACACGATCACGATCGACCCGCCTCCTGCCTCGCGCATACGCGGAATCGCGTGCTTAGCCCCCAGGAACGCTCCCCTGACGTGTACCGCCATCTCCAGGTCGAAGGCCTCGACCGGCGTCTCCTCCACCTTGTAGCGTATGGATGTCCCCGCCGCATTTACCAGCACGTCGAGCTTTCCGAACCGGTCGACCGCAGCCGCAACTGCGGCTATCCAATCTCCTTCTTCCGTCACATCGAGGTGGACGTAGAGCGCCTCACCGCCCTCGGCCCTGATCTCCGCCGCCGTCCGCTCGCCGACCTCGTCCTTGATGTCCGCGATCACGACCTGCGCGCCCTCACGCGCGAATCGTCGCACCGCCGCGCCGCCGATGCCCATCAGCCTTCCCTCGACGCCCGAAGCGCCGCCCACGATCAACGCCGTCTTGCCATTGAGTCGCATACCTTGTCCTCTACGTCGCTTTCTCCGCCGAGAGCCGGGCCTTCATCCGCTTCTCCAGCGTGGATCGCGCCATCATCAATTGCCGCGAGCACGTCACGCACCGAATCCCGATGTCCGCCCCGAGCCGCGTGACCTCCCACTGGAACCCGCCGCACGGATGCTTCTTCCGCAGCGCCAGCCGCTCTCCCATCCGGAAGTCTACGACCATGAATGCCCCCCGTCTTCGAGGACGGCATTGATGCTGTCCCGCAGCCTCTCTGCGGCGTTTCTGGCCGCGTCCGCGTAACGGACGGGGTCGGAAGAGACATACAACACGCCCCGTGAACTGCTGACCAGCAAATTCCGTCCTGCACGGTCCACACCCGCCTCGACCGAGGCACGCAGCGAACCCTCCTGTGCCCCGACGCCGGGTAGCAGAATGGGCGCATCAGGCGCGATGGCGCGCACCTCCGCAAGCTCCTTCGGATACGTTGCCCCCACGACGAGCCCCACGCTGCCATTCGGCCCCCACTCGACGGCCCGCCGAGCCAGCGCTTGGTAGAATGGCATCGTAGCGCCGTCCGACTGCACCGGCAGGTCCTGAAGCTCAGCAGCACCCGCGTTCGACGACCGGCACCAAACGAACACCGCCTTGCCCTCGTAGGCCAGGAAAGGCCCAAGGTCCGCGCCGCCCGCGTAGCCGTTGATGGTCGCCGCGTCCGCGCCCCACGTCTCGAAGAGCGCCTTGGCGTACGCCGCATTCGTCGACCCGATATCCCCACGCTTTCCATCCACCAGCACCATCACCGACGGCGCAACGTCCCTGATATGCGCAATAGTCCGCTCTAGCTCCGCGATCCCCTCGCTTCCACGCGCCTCATAGAACGCCACATTCGGCTTGTAGGCGCACACAAGGTCGCTAGTCGCGTTCACGATGGCGGAGTTGAAGGCCACAACGTCCCCAATCGGCATCCTCGCCGGGTCGGGATCGAGTCCGACGCAGAGCAGGCTCCGGTTCGTCTCGCAGGCGTTCAGTAGCCGCTCAACAAAGGTCGTCACATATACCTCGCACACTTGAAGGTTAAGCAGTAACAGCGTAAAACGTACGGGATGAAAGGTAAAGTCAAACACTTTCCCATGCGCGACCGCCTGACCGACATCTACGACCGGCTGTTGGAACGCTACGGCCCCCGTGACTGGTGGCCAGCCGACTCCCGATTCGAGGTCATGGTCGGCGCGATCCTCGTCCAGAACACCGCGTGGAGCAACGCAGAGAAGGCTATCCGCGCCCTGTCAGAGGCAGGACTGCTCTCACCTCAGGCGCTCAGAAGCACCGGACAAAACCAGATCGCGCAACTCATCTACTCATCCGGCTACTACAACATGAAGGCGAAGAAGCTCAAGGCCCTCGTCGAGTGGCTCGGCGAGCGCGACGACGACATCGAAGCGCTCATGGCCGAAGACCCGGCCACCCTCCGCGAAGATCTGCTCGCCATCCACGGCATCGGCGAGGAGACCGCCGACGACATCCTCCTCTACGCCCTCGACATGCCGGTCTTCGTCATCGACCACTACACCAAGCGCCTGCTCCACCGCCTCGGACTCGCGCCCGAAAAAGGCCCCTACGCCCTCTACCAGAGCCTCTTTACCGACCATCTGTCACCCGACGTCCTCCTCTTCAACGAGTACCACGCGCTCATCGTTACCCACGCCGCGAGGGTGTGCAAGAAGGAACCGGCGTGCGGCGACTGCTGCCTGCTGCCGCTCTGTCCGACGGGCAAGGCGCGGACGTAGGGTCCTCTGACGAATGACACTTGGCTTATTGCGAATGCCGTCGCGATCTCATAACATCAATCCATAACGTCCGACGGGCGTCGGTCACACTACCCTGAAGAAAGGAGAACCGACGTGGCTACGAACATAGCCGCCATAGAGATACTCGATCAGTTCGGCAAGGATACGCTGTATGTAGAACGCAATCGGCAAAAGTGGCTGGATGAATATTCCGACTGCTGGGTGGTGGTGTACCGCGAGAAACTGATTAGCCACGCCGACACCTTCGACGAGGCGCTATCCAAAGCGCGAGACCAGGGTCTGCAAGGCAGCAACATGGTGATAGAGCGCATAACCCGCGAGCCGATAAGTTTGATCCTGTGAGAATAGAGGGGCACTTCCAAGGTGGAGGCAAATTCACGCCGTCTCCGTATATCAAGGCGTTGGTTGTACTCTCCTCAGGCGTCTTCGCTCCCGTAAACTTCCTGGTTGATACCGGAGCATTCCGAACCACCCTGCATCCGAGTGATGCCCAGAAACTGGGTATCCGCGCATTGCCTCTTGGCGACCCAAAGAATCAAGAATCAACGGGTATCGGCGGCAATGCCCAATATAGCCCCCGCCGCGCAACCATACTGTTTGCGGCCGGGGAGAAAGAACACGCATGGGAAGGCTTCATTCAGGTCGGCCCATGTGGCGATGAACCGTTTCAACAAGCCCTGCGTTCGAACGTTCCATCGCTTCTTGGCAGGGATTTTCTCAACGGCAACCGTCTTGTCGTTGACTATGGCGCGAATGAGCTATATGTAGAACTCCTATGACGTTAGCCTAAGGAGGCCCACCAGATGACCGCCAAATACAACGTCGGAATCGTCGGATGCGGACGCCAGGGCACCCAGCACGGTCGCGGTTTCAACCTGCTTCCCGACACGCAGGTCGTAGCCATCGCCGATCCCGACCCCGACAACCTCGAACTTGCCATGCGACGCTTCTCCGCCCGCGGCTATGCGACCGCCGAGGAGATGTACGCCAACGAGAAGCTCGACATCGTCGACTGCGTCCTCCCCGTTCAGTACAACCCCGACATGGTCGTTCTTGCCGCAGAAACGTCCGGCGCGAAGGGCATCGTCTCCGAGAAGCCCATAGCCGCCAGTCTCGCCGACGCCGACCGCATGGTCGCCGCATGTGAGGCGAAGGGCATCCCGTGGCAGGGAGGGAACGTCGACCGCAGCATCTCCCAGCTATGGGAAGCCCGCGCCATGATCGAGGCCGGCGAGATCGGCGAGGTCCTGACCATCAACCTCTACGAGATGACCATGCAGGGCGGATGCCAGGGCCTCAGCGTCGCGCACATGTTTGCCCGGGACGCCGACATCGACTGGGTAACGGGATGGACGAACGGCGACCCATTCGGAGAGAGCGACGACGAGTACCTCGGCATCGGCGGCTACATCCGCTACGCCAACGGCATCGAGTGCTTCATTCAGTCCAGGACCTCGGCAATGCGGGGACTGGTCGTCACCGGCACCGAGGGCGTGTACGTGACTGACAAGCGACATCACCGCTTCTACCGCAAAGTCGACGCCTCCGACGCGGACCTCCTCTCCAACCTCCGGTACGACGACTCCAAGACCTTCAAGCCCTTCCGTCCTCACGCCGAAGGCGGGTACGACGAGGACGGCTGGCTCTACCCCGGCGACCGGCTCATGAACGCCATGCAGTCCATCGTCGACTCCATCACCCACGGCATCGAGCCGAAGGCGCCGGGACATGTCCATCACAAGTCCTTCGAGGCGACAGTAGCCATGAGGGAGTCCGCCCGTCAGGGCCACGCGCCGGTCAAGCTCCCACTGGAAGACCGAAGCCTCACCCTGAAACCTCAGATATGGCGATGGGTGAACAAGAAAGGTCTATTCGGAGAGGAGGAATACGCCAAGCAAATCGGCCGGGCGACCAACTACTAGGTCGCCCAGTAACTCCCGCGAAGGTATGTCCCGTACTCCAACACCTGTCATTCCGAACGCAGCGAAGCGAAGTGAGGAATCTAAAGTCCTCGCCTTCCATGACTCGCCTCATTAGCAGTTCCTTCTTCTTCCCCATCATGTAGCTGGCCCCTCAAAGGAGTCCCCAAATGAAAATCACCGACATCGAAGTCTTCACCATTCGCCCGCCCTTGGCCAAGCGGTACCGGGACAACCCCGCCCGCAACGGCCACGAGCATCGCGTCGCCGCGAAGGTGACCACCGATGCCGGCATCGTCGGCTACGGCGACTTCGACGGCGAGGCTCCGCCTCCCGTCGAGACGTTTGAGCCGCTCATCGACACCGACCCCTTCGACTACATCGGCTCAGACCTGTACCCCTCCGTCGTGATGGCAATGTACGACATCATGGGCAAGTACCTCGAGGTGCCCGCGTACAAGCTCATCGGCCAGAAGGTGCGCGACGGCATCTCCTCAGCGGCGTGGTGCTGGGGCGGCCCGACAGACCAGGAGCTTGCCGACGATATCGTCCGCGCGGCCAACGACGGCTACACCATCTTCAAGATACACACCAGCCCCCTGGGGGACGTCATTCGATGGACCAAGATCATCGAAGAGGTCGCGCCGCCGGGCTTCCGCGTCCACTACGACTTTACCGGACGTCGCGGGCGGACATTGGGCGGAGTCCTGCCCATCGTCGCACGCCTCGAACGTGATCACCCAATCGTCGAGTGGATCGAGGACCCGTTCGACACAGCCGACATCGAGAGCTGGCGTGAACTCCGGCGGCGAACGCAGTTGACCGTCGTGCACGGAGGGTCTTGGAAGCTCGGCGGCGGCCACGAGGCGCAACTCGGCATGGCCGATGCCTACATGATGTACCCGCCCATCGGCACTCTCATCGCCACGGCGACCACCTATAGCAAGCTCAACCTCCAGACCATCTTCCAGATGTGCGGCGGGACGCTCGCCAAGTCCATGGCCATGCACGTCGCCTGCACCATGCCCACGGCAACCGGCCACTCCATCCACCTCGACGACCAGCTAGACGCCGAGGACGACATCACCCGGAAGCGGTTCCCCGTCCACGAGGGCTTTTCTCGCGTCTCCGAGGAGCCCGGCCTCGGCTTCGACGTCGACGAGACTCTGCTCTACAAGTACCGCGACAACGTGCCCAACGAGATCGCCCCCTACGTCGGGGTCACCCGGTTCGGCAGCGGCCGCACCATCTACTCCCTCGGCCAGCCCCACCTGCCCAAGATCATGGGCCAGGAGGAGGGCACCGTCCGCAACTACACCTACGACCGCTGGTTCGACGACGGTTCCGAAGAGTGGGCCAAGACCTACGAGCGAGTCGGCAATGAGGAGTGGTACGTCGAATAAATCGCCGGCGATCTCTAAACCGTCATTCCGGCGGATGTCGGAGTCCAGAGGGGTGAGGTTGGGGTCTCAGCCCCGGCTCAGGGGGCTGTCGGCGAGTGACCTGACAAAGTCACGGTAGCGACGGGAAAGCCCGAAAAATGTTGCATTTTGTTGCATTTCCCACGTTATTGTAAAGTTCGGATGGGGTCGTCACGTGAATAGCGTGAGTAGTATTGCCTCTCTGCCATGCCTTTGCTGGGCCAAACCAGAAACGCCAACATCATTTAACCGGATTGGTGCTTTAACAATGAGAACAGCCCTTGGCTGTCCCGCGATACCCTGATCTGCCTGCTCTCAGCCGAGCATGGTGAATACAAATCCCACGAGGCATAGAATTTGGCTAGCGAAGTAGGAC
Source organism: Chloroflexota bacterium (assembly GCA_028875495.1). Taxonomy (GTDB): domain Bacteria; phylum Chloroflexota; class Dehalococcoidia; order Lucifugimonadales; family VXLM01; genus VXLM01. Next base: position 2,311 of record JAPPDQ010000038.1, on the reverse strand, counting down.
TATGCCCCTGCAATCTCAATATGTTCATTGAGGTATTGCCGTATCTTCAGATACTGAGCACGTGCATCATCGTGTAAATGCGAGGATGCCTGTTCTCCGGCAGCTTTCAGAACGGTTGCAAAACGATGAGACATTTCTTCCCCTGCCGAATCTTCAAGGTCCTGAATCGCAAATGCTATCCCTGCTAGAAAAGCACCCAACGCTTGTGTGACATCTGAACGCGCTTTTCGAGCACGGTGTTCACAATTCCTCATGTAGCATCGGCTTCCTCCTGAGTAGGCTCCTTCCAGTTGAATACAAAGCCTCATGGCGTAGAGTGCGGATCATGATGACCGGTATTGATAGCCACGCTTGGCCTTACCAACATCGTCTTTCAGTTCCACTCTAAGTAGATTTAGAATTGCTCGGTCAGATTCTGAAAGAGGAATAGGCCCGTACGACTCAAGGTGATCCTGAACGTCCTCAATCAATCGAAGAAATTCTTGGGCGTGAACTTCCCCCAACTGACTGACCGCATGGGCTATGGCTATATGAAACACGACTAATGTTCTGAAAGCACCTACTGGATCGACCCAGTGGTAGTTCAGCAACTTATCTTCTGCTCTCGTTTCTTCAACTTCCATCGCATGACCTCCCTGTGCCCAGTTGGGTGTACTTCGTTCCTCGCACGCTGGAAATGGCATCGACCCAGTAGTTCACGCCCGTACCGGTGTTCCACAATGCATCGCTGAGTTCTTTCGGCAGTGTGATCTCCTCCGTTCTGACCCCATTGGCTATGATGATTGCCTTATATACTCCAGTGTATGCGTTGCGCCCACGGTCTCCACGTACCACCTCCGGGTAGATCGAAAATGCCAAGTCGTTGGTCTGCCCAGTTGCCGTTCTTAGTTCCAAACTGCCCAATACCCCCTCTGATTCTAATAGCTCTTCGAAACGAACGCTCCGCCCGTGCCTGATATTCCACGTTCCATCCACGTCAACCGTCATGGCGATTCGTAGAGTTCCACTGAACCGAATCCCGATACCATAGTCCCACCAACCTTTTGGGTTGGTCAGTTCGACTCTGGGCAGATAGTTGTTTCGGACAATTGGGCTCCAATCACCGCCGCCGAGATAGTCGTACTTGTTATCTTGGTGTCCAGTTTCGCCCTCGCTGAGAACGCATGTCGGCGCAAGTGGCTGTTCGTCTCTACTCACCACCGAGTATGTTTTTGACCACGGACCGCATTGACCCTTCTTTACGTATTTGCCCTCGTGATCGCATATTTGAGCCTTTACACTGTACGTTGTGCTCGGTTTCAAATCCCTGATGGTGATTTTGTCGGGCGCTAGAAGGTTCCAAGACCCGTCTGGAGAACCTTCTTGCCACGCCACCTGGATTCCGAGAGAGGGGCTTTGAGTCCAATTCATACTGATCGTGTATTCCGGCACAGCGCCGTAGCTTCTGTATTCCCCAATTGGAAGCGTCCAATACTCAATCAGTTCGGGCACTACGGTTATCGTTCTGACGACAGGCGTAGCGGTCGGAGTAGCGGTCGGAGTGGCCGTCGGCGTTGGTGTCGGTGTGGACACAGAGGGAACGGAGATGGTGGGAGCGGTAGGCTTCTTCGTCCACGTCGTTCCGCCGTACACCCATGCCGAGTTGCACTGCGTTGTTGAGCATGAACGCACATAGACCCGGTACTCGTATCCCCCGGCAAGATGCCGTATGAGGTGTGTGGAGACTCTGCCCTGCGTCCACATGTACGCCCAGCTATCGGCTCTTTGTCTCTCCATAGATTGATAGGCAATCTGGTAGTTCGCGACTCCGTCGCTGCCCTGTGGAATGTTCCACCGAACGTCGATGCCTTCGGTCATTCCAGAGAGGGTGACGCTTTGTGGCGCTGGCAGGGTAGCACTTGCGTTGTAGTTGGCCGAAATCCCCGCGACCGCGCTGATCGCACAAACGAAGAGTAACAGGGCAAAATAGATCGCGCGTCTGCTCATAGGTTGCCCCCTTGCAGAAGAATGTGGCTTTCCTTTGCACGGGTCGGCCTTGCTGAACCGCAAGGGGGCGCAAGGCCCCATTCTTCAATTCAGGAAGACCGTACCGTGCAAAGGTGATACAAAGCTTACGCACGAAAGTAAGTGAGTGTCAAACAGATATTCCCCGAATCCGGGTCTTTCCAAAGTTCGTTCGTGGTGAGCCTGTCGAACCACAAACGGGCCTTCGACAAGCTCAGGCCGAACGGGGCCCCACAGGGGTGTTAGTAACTGTCGCTGAAATGGAGCATTTAGGAGCAGTTACTTGAAAGCCTGTCGAAGGGTGAAA
>JAPPDQ010000198.1 GCA_028875495.1 Chloroflexota bacterium | reverse complement strand
GGCGCTGCATCTCGGCTGAGGTTGTGAGCAGATCGTCTACCGTCCCCTCGGCCTCGATGCGACCGTCCTTTAGCACGATGATGTGATCGGCGCGACGGAGAGCCGAACGCCTGTGGGAAACAGCAAGGACGGTGCTGTTCGGGAGTTCGGACAGCCGCTCCCAGAGGGTCTGCTCGGTCTCCACGTCAAGGCCACTCGACAGATCGTCAAAGACGAGCAGCTCCGGCTCCCGGACGAACATGCGCGCGGCGGCGGCCCTCCTCTGTTGTCCGCCGGAGAGTTTTACACCACGTGGCCCGACGACGGTGTCCAGCCCGCTTTCGAGGTCGTCAATGTCTCGTTCAAGCACGGCGGAGCGGACGGCTCCGGGTAGGTCCACTCCGTTCTCGGGAAGGCCCAGCAGGATGTTGCCCCGGAGTTCTTCGCTGAACAGTCGCGGGACTTGGGACGTGTAGGCGACACGTGGCGGCACCAAGACCTCGCTCGCATCGTCGACCTTACTACCATTCCACCACAACTCTCCGGCTTGAAGCGGCAATGAACCAAGCAGGACGCGCAGCAGCGTGCTCTTGCCGGATCCGACCCTTCCGGTGATGACTGTGAACGACCCCTTTTGTAGGGAGAGGTCGACGTCGTGCACGCCGTGTTCTGAGTTGGGGTACACATAGGTTACCCCTTGGGCCTCAAGACTTTCGAGGCGGTCAGCTTCGGTCTTCTCGACGGACACGGGATGGGGCGCTCTTCTAAACAAATGTGTCGGATTGCGTTCGACCAGCTTCTCGGGCGTGGCACCCGGCATCAATTTGACGAGCCGCTCGATGCTGACACCGGTCTGCCGATATTCGGTCAATGTCCCACCAATGCCCGCGAAAAGCATCGTGAACGCCTCCAAATAGAAGACGAACAGCACGAGGTCACCAACGGTGAACTGCCCACTGAGTATTGCCTGTCCGGCAACGATAAGAATTGCGCCCGTACCAAAGCTCTGCACGTTGAGGAAGATGGCGCCTAACGTCTGAGTTAGCAGCGTGTCTCTCAGGCCGGCTTGTTTGCGTGCCGCGTTCACACGGTCGAACTCGCCGAGGACATGCGGCTCGGCTCCGGCGACCTTGATCGTCTCGGCGGAGCCAAACATCTCGCCGAGGAAGCCGACCACGTCGCCGGTTGCCTCTCGGCTTCTCTTTCGCGTCCGTCCAATCAGGGTTCTGGCGACGATAAAGATGGTGAGTATCACTATCAGGGGAATGAACGCAACAAGCGTTATTACAGGAGAGATGCGAATCATGATGAAGACCGCGACTGCGGCGAATGCGGCCTGCGAAGCGATGAATTTCGGCGCAATAAGAAACCCGCCGACACTTGAGGCATCATCGCGGAATCTGGTCACGGCCTCGCCAGGCGATGCGGGAAGGAGGCGGTCACCACGCAAATTCATGAGATGTGCGAGAACGTTTCTCTGCAAGAGGGCGCCGATCATAAACTCGTTGGCGAACTGCAGGGCGAATGTGCCCACGAACACCACAAAACGGGCAGCCGCTAACCCTACCAGCACCGCGCAGAGGGTCCACACGCTCAGAGACGTCATCGCATCCTCGGTTAGGGTATTGAAGACCTCTCTCAAGGTCAGAGCGACTGCCTGTTCAAGCCCGACGATCACGACTACCGAGCCAAGAAAGTCGAGCGCAAGCGTCCACTTGAACGTCCACGAGAGAGAAGCGAGGTGCCGCCAGGTGCTCATGACAGGACCTCCTCGAGACCGGTTTGGAGAAGACGGTGGAAGCGGGTGGTTGGGTCAGACGCGAGTGTCTCCCGCTCTCCGGCTTCCACAAGTCGACCGTCTTCGAGGATGACGATGTCGTCACATCTCTGGATGGTAGCCAGGTGATGGGCGACTATCAGCACGGTCCTCCCCCGGACCAACGTGTCCATCGCTCTCTTGATGGATGCTTCGGTACTGGGATCGAGTCGCGACGTGGCCTCGTCGAGGATCACGAGACCGGGGTCCTTGAGGAATACTCGCGCGAAGGCAAGCATCTGTGCTTCACCCGAAGAGAGCCCACCGCCATCCGGTTGTAGCATCGTGTCGAGGCCGTCAGGTAGCGAGTCGTACCATCGTGTCAAGCTCACCTCGTCGAGCACGTCGAGCAGATGAGCATCGGGAACACTGCGGTCGAAGAACGTCAGATTGTCACGCACCGTTCCGTGGAAGAGCCGGACGTCCTGCGGCACGAGGCCTACTCTATCGCGAAGATCGGAAATCCGCGCCTCTCGGACGTCCTGTCCTC
>JAPPDQ010000280.1 GCA_028875495.1 Chloroflexota bacterium | reverse complement strand
CCTCGCCGTTCGTAACCCCGGCTTCCACGGCAACGTCGGTGAAGGTTCCCCCGTCGTTCCGAAACAGCGCGTTCGGCTCGGTCTTGGTATTTGCGATATACAGGTCGAGGTCGCCGTCATTGTCGTAGTCGAACCATGCCGCGCCGCCGACTCCGTCGCCCCCGCGATACACGCCCTCCCGCACGAAATCAAAGGCATTCGGCACAGCATTCAGGATGCCGGTCAACGCAGGTAGGGGAGTCGGCGCAGCCACAGTCGGTTCCGGCGACGGTGTGGCAACCACGGTTGGACCAGCGGGTACGTCCGGGCTTGGCGTCGGCTCGGGATCAGTGCCGCCGCACGAAGCAAGGACGACGGCCAAGGTAATGCTGAGGAAAATCCCGACCTTGGCTGTCATGAGCTTCCCCTAGTTCGAAACGAGTGATGCCGGTTCGTTCTAACTATGCCGTGAATTCAGCGTGACACAACTCAGCCTTCGTCATTCCGGCGGAGGCCGGAATCCAGTAAGCCCAAATCAGCAAGAATACGGCAGAATCACGCCGGAATTACATAATTCACAGTTCGACGGTAACTGTTCAGACTTCGTGAGAGCGCTCGACACACACAACCACCGTCATACCCGCGGAAGCGGGTATCCACACGGGGAAAGTGTTCCTCTCATCAACTCTGAACACCTACGTTCGCCCTGAGCCTGTCGAAGGGCAATTCACGGTGAGCTTGTCGAACCATGAACGGGTTTTCGGAGCTTTGCGAACGCCCTCTTTTGGGGACGCCCTCTACGCAAGAGGAGCTCGTCCCTAGAGCTTCACCGACTGCTTGTACATCGACCGCAGGCACCGCGTGCAGATGTTGAGACGGCGGGCCTTGCCGTTCTCGTGGATGGTCGTCTTCTGGACGTTGGCGAACCATCGCCTCTTCGTCCGCCGCTTCGAATGGCTCACGTTATGACCGGACATCCCGGTCTTTTCGCACCAGTCCACTTCACATTTTGCCATGGCTCGTTTGACCGTCTTTCAAGGTTTCAATATACTTGGGACGCTTATGGACTGAGACCCATTCGCATCGGCTTCACGCCTACGGTAGTATACCAGAATCTACGGAACCATGACCGCGACCGGCAGCAGACCGACCGCGACGGACGCCAAGACCCGCCTCGAAGGCGCCGGTCTCGCCGCCTTGTTCACCGCCGCCGCTGCCGCCCTCCAGCGCAACATCGAACCCATCAACGACCTCAACGTCTTCCCCGTGCCCGACGGCGACACCGGCACCAACATGTACCTCACCATGCAGAGCGGCATCGACGACCTGAAGGACCTGACCGCTCCTAATGTTTCCGAAGCGGCCTCCGCCTTCTACTCCGGCACGTTCATGGGCGCTCGCGGAAACAGCGGAGTCATCCTCTCGCAGTTCTTCAAGGGCTTCTCCGAGGGACTCAACGGCAGTACGGACTGCGGTACCGACGACCTCGCGCGCGCATGCGATCTGGCAAGGGAGCACGCCTACAAGTCGGTCGGCAAGCCCGTCGAGGGCACCATGCTCACCGTCATCGCCTCCGTCGCCGATGCCACCCGCGAGGCGGCACGGGAGGGACACGATATTGCCACCGTCCTTAGCATCGCGAGCGACCGCGCCGCCGAGACCGTCGCCAGGACGACCGAGATGCTCCCCGTCCTGCAGGAGGCCGGCGTCGTCGATGCGGGAGGGCAGGGGCTCGCCGTTATCATCGAGGGCATGAGGCGCAGCGCGGCGGGCGAAGACGTAACCGACGCCGCCTTCGACATCCAGGTCCCCGACGTTGCGCCGTCGGCATCGGCCCGCGTCTCCGACGACTTCTTTGAGGCCCACGCGGAAGACGAATACGGCTACTGCACCCAGTTCGTCGTCGAAGCCGAAGGACTCGATGTAGACGACCTTCGCGTCCTGATGAACGACATTGCGGGCTCAACCGTCGTCATCGGCGACGGCTCGCGGGCGATGGTGCACGGCCATGCCGAAGACCCCGGCAGGCTCATCAGCTTCGGCATAAGCATCGGCGCGCTTAGCAAGGTCAAGATCGAGAACATGGACGCCCAGCACACCGAATTTGCCTCCGACCGGCGTGAGGAGGAGCCGGAACCGGAGTTGCCGGGCGGCGTGGCAGTTATAGCCGTCGCATGGGGCGAAGGCATCGAAGAGGTCTTCCGCGACACCGGCGCGACCCACCTCGTCACCGGCGGCAACACCCTGCACCCCAGCGCGCCTGACCCGATGCACCCCCCCGCACGCACCCCAGCCGACACCCCCTCC
>JAPPDQ010000069.1 GCA_028875495.1 Chloroflexota bacterium | reverse complement strand
GGCTCGGCTACGGCATCGAGAAGACCCATGCCGACGGGCGCTTCGAGATCGCGGGCGTCTCGCGCGAGGCGGTCGATGCGTTCTCGACGCGGCGGGCCGAGATCGAGGCCGCGATGGAGGCGCGCGGGCTCGGACTGCCGGGAGAGAACCCCCGCCTTGCCGAGCGCGCGGCGCTGATGACCCGGGCCGCGAAGCGCGACGTGGGTCGCCAGGAGCTGCGGGCGGTGTGGACGCAGCAGGCCGCCGACCTGGGATTCGACGCGGGCGGTCTTGTCGCGGAGGCCCGGGACCGGTCCGCCGGGGCGGAGACCGTCGCCCACGGGGTGACGCCGGAAACCGGGTTCGCGGACAGGGACGGTGCCAAGTCCGGAGCCGGAGTCGGTCCAGAGCGGGAGGGGCCGGACGGCGGTGTCGTTGGCGCTGCCGGTCGCGGGACCGGACGGGAACCCGGGAGTGGACGGCGATTCCCGGCTGACCATCCTTCACTCCGATCTCGGCGGTGGAGTTGCGGGGTACTTCGATTCTCGCAACGAATTCCCACGGCATACGCACCCCCATAGCAACGAGCGGGAAATGCTCTTCATGGACGGGGTTGCGTTCCGGCCCGGCACGCCCGGGTACATGAAGGTGTTGACTCATGAACTCCAGCACGCCATCCACTGGGCGCACGATCAGGGAGAGGAGGCTTGGATCAACGAGGGCCTGTCGGAAGTGGCAACGGAACTGGTCGGCTACTCGCCGACCTTCATCGAGGCATTCTTGGGCAGACCGCAGACTCAGCTCACATTTTGGGTGGAAGGCGCCGGCAGCATACCTCACTATGGTGCCGCGACTCTCTTCATGCTCTATTTGCTCGAACACTACGGCGACTCCGGCAGCCTCCATGAACTCATTGCCAACCCTGCCGATGGTGTCGAGGGTATCAACGCTTTTCTCCGTCCGCATGGGAAAACATTCGACGAGGTATACGTCGACTGGATAGCCGCCAACTACCTCGATTCGGAGACAGGATCATACGGATACTCCAATCATCAAGTACAGGTCTCGCGAATCGACCAAATTGACGAGCCGGGCGCGACGACGGGATACCTCGCGCCGTATTCATCGAGGTACTTTGATTTCTCAACACTGTCCGGTGACATCAAAATCGAGTTTCAGGGCGATGCGACCACGCGGCAGGTGCCTACCAGGTGCCATAGTGGGGACCGGTGTTGGTGGGGCAGCCGTGGCGACTCCATTGACACCACGCTGACCCGCGAGTTCGATCTAATGGACCTTTCGGAGGCGACGCTCGAATTCATGGTGTGGTTCGACATCGAGGAGGGTTGGGACTATGCCTACGTTGAGGCGTCATCCGATGGAGGCGAGACTTGGACCATCTTGGAGGGCGACCACACGACCGACGAGAACCCCGTAGGAAACAGCTATGGACACGGCTACACCGGGGCGTCCCTAGGCTGGCTCCAAGAGAGCATCGACCTTACTCCGTTCGCGGGTTCAAAGCTGCTGGTCCGATTTGAGTACATTACCGATGCCGCGGTGTACGAGAATGGTCTCGTGATCGACGACATAGGAATACCGGAACTCGAGTTCCTTGACGATGCGGAGAGCTACGAGGAATGGAATGCGCTCGGCTTTGAGCGCATCGACAACGTCGTGCCCTTGAACTACGCCGTGCTTGTCATTGAGCGCGAGCGTGACGGGACCGACACCGTGCGCCGAATGGAAATCGACCAGCATGGGCGCGGTGATATCGCGGTAAAAGGACTTGGCGACGAAGTGTGGAACGCTGTTGTGGTGGTCTCGCCACTTGCACCCAACACACACCAGCTCTCCCAATTCACCCTGAGGATACGGGAAAGCTCTTAGGCGAACGCTAGAGTTCGTCCAAGCGGTAGTAACTGTCCTTGTTGACGCCCTCCGTGTCTCCCTCAGGGGCCGCACCTGCGAGAAGCTCGTCTATCCACGTCTTGAGCGTGTCGATGTCGATCTCGCCTACCCACCGTCGAGCCACCGTACCTTCGCCGTCAACCACGAAGGTTACTGGGATGCCGACGACTCCATAGTCGATGGAGATGCGTCCTCCTACGTCGAGGCCATTTGGGTAGGTGACTCCGAACTCATCGAGGAACCGTTTCGCGGGCTCCGGGGTATCCTGAATGTTCGCGCCAACGAAGAGAACGTCTTTGTCTTGGTAGCCTTGCCACGCGGACTCAAGGTCGCGGGCCTCCGTGCGGCAGGGGGGGCACGTCGATGCCCAGAAGTTGATGACCACGACCTTGCCGCG
>JAPPDQ010000316.1 GCA_028875495.1 Chloroflexota bacterium | reverse complement strand
CTGCACGACTGGTCCTCGTGGGTCGACGCCGGAGCTTTCGACGAGCTCTTCTTCTGGTTCCGCACGAACTCGGATCTGGACGCTCTTGAAAGGCAGATGAACCACGCCGCGACCGTCGTCAACGGGCGCTGCCGCGTGATCGCCGAGCTCTCGTGCTACCACCCCGGCAGCTTCCAGGAGCCCGACCTTATGATAGAGGCGGGACGCATCGCCATGGACAACGGCGCGGACGCAGTCGGCATCTATCGGACGCACGGCGTCGAGCAGCTCGACTTCTGGCACGTGCTCAAGGAGTTCACCCGGCTGTAGACGTCTTACCCGCCCATGAAGCCCCGGCAGGCCAACGCCGAGCAACGCAAGTCACGTTGCGACGCATCCGGAACTAGGCCGCCCATTCATTTCGGAATTACAGGCACGTTTGAACGTTCGGTATCGTAGGCATCAGGAATTTTGGAATCAAGAAACGGAGGAGAACAGGAGAGATGAAGGCACCGAAGTTGAGTACGCTTCTCTTGGCAGTCATGGCGGTCGTTCTCGCGATCGGCGTGGCCTGCACGAGGGAAGTCGAGAAGGAAGTACCGGTCGAGGTTACGAGAGTAGTCACGGAAACGGTTACGGAAACAAAAGAGGTTGAAGTTGTCAAGGAAGTGGAAGCGGCCCCGGTTTATCCGGAATCGATCACAATCGCGGTAGGCGCGTTGCCGGCGAACCTCGTCGCCAACGTGATCCCGTCGCTCCAGAGCCGCATCACGTCGCGACTCATCTACGGACAGCTCGCTGCGCTGAACGACGAGACCGGCGCGATCGAGCCGGAGTTGGCCGAGTCCTATGGCTTCATCCCCGGCAGCACGGACACCATCGAGCTCAAGCTCAAGCAGGGCATCACGTTCCACAACGGCGAGACCCTGGACGCTCACGGGCTGCTGAGGAGCTTTGAACTGATGATGTCCGAGACGGCTGAGGTCGCTTGGGCCTATCGCGGCCTCGACCGCTACGTGGACCCGGACGACCGAATCGGCACCCTCCACGACGCCGTCACGGTCGTCGACGACTACACGCTGCACTTCAAGCTGCGGCAGGTGGATGACACGTGGGCAAATGCCTTCACGTTCATGCCGCTTCCGCCCGCTCATCTCGAGGCGATCGGGCCCGCGGGCTACTCTGAGGAGCCCGTTGGCACCGGCCCCTACAAGTTCGTCGAGTGGGAGCGTGACAACTACATCCAGTTGACGCGCTGGGAAGAGAACCCGGGCCCCAAGCCGGTCATCAAGAACATTAGGATCCGCCACGTGCCGGAGGCCGCAGTCCGTGTTGCGGGTCTCAAGGCAGGTGAGTTCGACATAATCACCGCTACGCCGCCCGAAAACGTTCCTGGCCTGATCTCCGACGGCTTCAATATCTTCGTCGGCGACAGCACGCAGAGCATGTACATCGGCTTCAACATCTACGGTAAGAGCGAGGCGCTCTCCAACAAGCTGGTGCGGCAGGCTCTCCTCTACGCAGTCGACATGGACGGCATCTACGAGACCGTCGCAGGTGGTTACGGCACGCGGCTTCAGTGCCAGATCGTCGCCCCGGGCGGCTTCGGCTACAACCCTGACCTCGTAGGCCCGTACGATTACGACCCCGACAAGGCCAAGCAGCTTCTGGAAGAGGCGGGCTACGGCAACGGCGTTACAATCAAGGGCTCGGTCACCAACGCCCGGTACTTCCGCGACAGGCCGCTCATGGACGCCCTCGTGGCCCAGTGGTCGGCAGTGGGCGTCAGTGTCGATCTCCAGTATCTCGAGTCGTCCGAGTGGCTCCAGCAGCTCATCAACCAGACGCTGCCGGAAGGCATCATGAACATCGGGCTGAACTGGTATCTGGCCGACAACACGACCAGCATGTGGGGCAACGGCCTCGCCGATCCTGCATACAAGGAAATGAGAGACGCCAAGGCACAGATCACGGACCCGGTCGAGCGTGAGGCTGAGGTCAAGAGGATCTCGGAGCACATCTGCGAGGATGCTCAGGCCCTCCACGCCTACACGATCCCGTCGGTGCTGTCGTACGGTTCGGACCTGCCGGCCATCACGGCCTCCAAGTCCTTCGAACTGCAGATACCGTCTGAATAACGGCCACACACTGAAAACGGCTCCGGGCGGGTGGGGCCTTGTCGCCCCGCCCGCCCGTTGTTTAGAATGCCCTCCCCACTGTCCGTGGGCGCGGATGCCGCGTCCGGGACCTCGTCTATAGAGGGGTCTATGAGATGGACAGTGATGAGCCGCCCTCGTCGCTATCGTATCGAG
>JAPPDQ010000157.1 GCA_028875495.1 Chloroflexota bacterium | reverse complement strand
CACCAACTTCTCGATCGAACAGACCGGCGAAGAACCGGACTGGGACAGGCTCCGCGTTGTCAACTCGTGGGGTGCGCCGGGCGGAACCGACAGGGACGGGGTCTATTTCGAGTTCTGCCGGACCCACGATCTCGAGTACCTCAACTTCTCTGCAGCGGCAGCCCAGTTCGGGCGCGAGAACGCGTTTGAGCGTGCCGTGGAGACGGCGCTCGACAGCGTCGGCGAGATTCGTCATTTGTACGATGTCGTTCTCCTCGATGAGGCACAGGACTTCCCTCCTGCGTTTCTCAGACTGTGCTACGAGTTCCTCAAGCAACCGAAACGTCTCGTCTACGCCTACGACGAGCTGCAGAATCTGACGAACGAGGGGCTGCCCCCGCCGGAAGTCATATTCGGTCCTGGCGACGGGGGTGGCCCGAGGGTCAGCTTCGACGTCAGCGACGGCAACGGGGCTCAGCGGGACATCATCCTCGAGAAGTGCTACCGGAACTCACGCCCGGTCCTGGTCTCTGCTCATAGTCTGGGATTCGGCATCTATCGGGAGCCACCGGCCTGGACCCCGACCGGACTAGTTCAGATGTTCGACCGACCCGAACTCTGGAGAGACGTCGGCTACGAGGTCCACTCCAGAGAATTGGGGCTCGGCAAGGACGTCCGCTTGGCTCGGACGCCGGATACCAGTCCTCGGTTCTTGGAATCTCACTCCACCATCGATGACCTGCTCCAGTTCCAGAGGTTCGATGACCAGACGGCACAGGCCAGATGGGTCGCTGATCAGATCGAGCGCAACCTCAGCGAGGACGAACTGCGACACAGCGACATCATCCTCATCAACACCGACCCGCTTTCGGCACGGAAGAAGCTGGGGCGGATTAGAGCCGAGTTGTTTGGGCGGAACATTCCGAGCCACCTTGCCGGTGTCGATACGGACGCAGACGTGTTCCGCCAGACCGGATCGGTGACCTGCACCGGCATCCACAGGGCCAAGGGCAACGAGGCCGCAATGGTCTACGTGGTCAACGCGGAGGAAGCGCACGGCTCGACTGCGAATCTCGCACATGTCCGCAACCGGCTCTTCACGGCAATGACACGGAGCACGGCCTGGGTCCGAGTGTGCGGCATCGGATCGGAGATGGATTCTCTCATCGAAGAGTACGAGCAGGTCAAGAAGGCGAACTTCGAGTTGTCGTTCCGCTACCCCACCGAGGATGAGCTGGAGCAACTCACCGTCGTCCATCGAGACATGTCGGACAAGGAGCAGAAGGACTGGCAGAAGCGCCTGAAGTCGGTGGACGGCCTCATCGACGATTTGCAACACGGCCGCATCCTCCGGGAGGACATCGACGCCGAGCAGTTGGCAACGCTCCGCGAGCTACTTGGAGCAGCCGGAGCGTGACCGTCAAATGCTGACCGAGCACCGCAGGGTGATCCGAGAGATCAACGGCGCAATCGCAGCGCTGATCCGCTCCGGGCTCGCCGACGATCAGAACCCGGCGTACGAATCCCAGGTCGGTGCCAGCGACTACCTCGTTCGGTACTCGTCGCCCGGCGGGCTCGGCTTGGTGCCGCGAAACACGCCGTACAGCGACATCTACCGGGAGTTGCGACGGGCGCGTTCGTTCAACGCCCTGATGCTCGACGGGGCGATGCTGCAGATGGAGTACGAGTTCCGAGAGCGACGTCTTGTGCGCCATCGTCTGGCGTTTCTGCCGTCGCCCGACCTGCTGGAGTACCAGAACAACCCAGAGATCTACATGCAGGAACGGATGTACGCCGACGTGGTCGAGAAGGGCGTCGTAACCGTGCCCTGCCGGTTCGACTACGACAGCGGGGACGGAGTAGCGGTCGGGTTGGATCATCCGGTCTCGCACCTGACTCTCGGCCAGTACTCCGAGTGCCGGATCCCGGTCTCCGCTGGCGTGACACCACACGCTTTCGTGGACTTCGTGCTGCGCAGCTTCTACAACACGGCGAGCTCCGTCGTGGACGTTCGCCTGCCGAAGCCGTTGATGCGATTCGAGATCTGCATCACCGCGGCAGAACGCCGGACGATCCACGTCGGTATCCCCACGCACACGGAGAGCACCTGAGGACGGGCCAGACCGACCCTCGGCTGGCCGGGCGGCCTTCAGCGGGGTGGGCCGGCGGCGGTCAGTAGGTCGGCGATGTTGAGGGTGAGCTTGGTCTGGGCGAAGTGCAGGTGGTAGTCGGCGAACGGGTCGGTGAGGTAGCGGACGGCGGGTTCGGCGTGGGGGTCCTCGGGTACCGAGACGATGGCGAGGCGCCAGCGCTTGGG
>JAPPDQ010000143.1:1180-2296 GCA_028875495.1 Chloroflexota bacterium | reverse complement strand
CACTGCGACAGTCGGTGCGGGCAGTATCCATGCGGAACTCGACCAGGTGGCCGAGCCCCATAACACCCCACATCCCTCCGGCCCGTCGAACCAGTAGAACTTGGCGTGCATCAGTTTCTGTCCCGGGGGCGGCACGATCCGCACCTTCGGTCCCAAGTCACTCAATATTGATGCTTCGAGAGATGCGCATTCGGGCGTGAGGCAGATGTCAATCTCCTCAAGGCCGAACGCCTCAGAAGCCCAGCGGAGAAAGCCTGCGTCACGGTCCGTCGACCCGGTGAGAACTTTGAGGCTCATAAAGGTGCGACCGGCCCACCTCCTTTCGACTTGCACCCCTATCGGTTCATCGTCACTGATGAGGACGTAGGGCCTGCTTTGCTGGGGGATGTCTTCAAGCCAGGGAAGACGCTGCGCCTTGTGAAGAAGATCTGCCGCTAGACCTTTGGTGGTCGAATCGAGGAAGTTCAAGAAGCTTGGCAACCATCCGCATCCATCGAGCGCGCTGGTGTCAATTTTCCAGGCGCTTCCAAGTTCGCTATTGCCACCCCATCCACCTCGGGTAAGGTTGTTGCTCCCAACCCATGCCAGACCTCCTTCGTCCCCCAGACGGAGAAAGATCTTCGGATGAAAGGCCCCCCGCCATCCTACAGGCTGAAGGAAGTACCGGCGCCCAAGGTGTCGAAGGTTCCCAAGATGGGAACCCAGAGCGCTTCGGAGTTCCTGTCGATCAACCAGAACGAGGACACTGCTCGAGCCCCCGGCCCAAAGGTCTGGAAGCACGAGTCGCTCAAAGAAGTACGGGTCAAACGAATAAGTTGTGAGGAGTGCTATCGGGTACTCAGCCTCGCGAAGGAAATCACGCGGATTCATTGCGGCACCGTCTCCTTAAGGCTATCGATGGCGCGATCTAGGACTATCTCACCTTCTTCAGTAAGGCCCGCGTTGGAAATCAACCTGAGTTGACGTAACCAGCCAATCGCTTCTGCTAGGCGAGATGCCGTTCTGCCTGGCGAGAAATCACGTAGTCCGATCCACCTGTCACCCTCGACGCCAAGGAGCCATATCTCGCGGCGTCGCTCCTGACACGCGCTCCACACGGCCCCATCGCGCTGGCTC
>JAPPDQ010000143.1:0-1170 GCA_028875495.1 Chloroflexota bacterium | reverse complement strand
TCTCGGCGTGGGTCCTGAGCGAGGCGCGAAAGGGCGATTTGCGTGTGTTGAGTCACTGTCAGGGACACGAGTTCGCCAATCACCTCGTCTAGCGGAGGATTCCGTTCCATTAGCTGCTCCAGCCGTGGAAGTACGATCTCTCTCATTCCCACGCGACTACGCCCCCCGAGCGAAAGCCCGTCAAAGAGAGATCTTTTCTCTCGTACACCAATCCCAGCCCTTCGCTCGGACAACAGCCAAGCGAGCGGAAGGAGCAAGAGGACGCCTCTTCCGTAGCCCTTGCGTGCCTCGATGAGCTTCCATTCATCGAGTCTTCCACTCCACCGTCGAAGGCCTCCAAGCTCTTCGATTTCGTCCGAACATGCCTCTTCCATCGCCTTCGCGAAGTCTGCAATCCGAATATCGCGGAGGCTTCCGACGGGTCCGGGTAGCCCGAGATCTGTCCACAGTCGATCGAACGCGAAGCCGTTGCTCAACAGTTCTCCTACAACCTCACTGCCGAGCGACCCTCCCGTGCTGCGGCCTTCGGAGTTGAGAAATGAGATGACCTCACCGAGCGCGGCCTCGTGAGCGACGGCCAGAGAGTCTCTGATCTGGTATATGAGCCACCCGTCGAGGGAACGGCGAAGGACCTCTGGAAACGTTCGCCGAGGTTGGCGGGCAGCACGCATCAATTCTGCCTCCGTAAGCGGGGCCTTCGCGCGTTCAGCGTTGCGATGCCGCGATAGGTACAGAAGGATAGCGCATGATCGAACCCGTTCGAATTCACCGGGGTTTGGGCGCTGGGGAATGATCGCATCTAGCAGTAGCTGGCGCTCCTCGTCAAGGAGCTCGTCGACAGAGCAGACCTCTCCGAACTCCTGCAGCTCCTCTCGGTCGGCTGATTCAAGAGTTTCGCCTTGGAGAATGCGTTGCCCGATTGAGGTGGAACCCCAACTGTTCCGCAACAGCTGTGCGAGAGGTTGGCCGAGTTCCTCTCCGATTGACGGTGCGCCCGTCGGCCGAATACCTACCAACCCAAGTACCTCAGCGGGTCGCGCGTATGCGTTGAGTGCTGGCTGATCGACAAGCCCATTGAGTGGGATCGGCTCGGACTCCTTAGTCAGGCTCTTACGAGCTCTATCGATTCCCACTATGTTCGTCGCGTTTGGCTCGACGATCGCGTTACCT
>JAPPDQ010000326.1:19155-22214 GCA_028875495.1 Chloroflexota bacterium | reverse complement strand
AAGGGCCAGCCCTCGACGGTCAAGGGGTTCATCAGCGACTGCCCCATCGAACCGAAGGCGCCGGTTACACGGGATATACCTATCTCTATTCCTTGGTATTCGCCCGTGAGCTTAACGACGGCTGTGACCAACTCCGTCGGCGTCTTCACGCGCAAGTAACGGGCCTCTTTGAAGAAGTCCGAGTTGAACAGCACGCGAAGCATGGAGCGGATATCGCCGTCCGAGCCCAAGTACGCCTCCATGAGGGCATTAATCGCCTCGGGGTCTTTCGGCGGGATTTCGTTCCAGCCTGAGACGGGCGGCTCATCGGCAACGAAGTAGTTGTACATGTGCCTCGCAATGAACCGCGCGGTGGCCGGCTGCTTGACGATGATGTCCACGACATCATAGCCGTCCCAGTCTCCCGTCTCGCCGAGGAATTCCTTGTCGGAGTGGTCGTGCTCTTCTTCAACGTAGACGAACTTGGAGTGGTAGCCGCCGTACCTGCTGCCCGCTCCCGGTATTGGCGTTTCGAGAGTCCAGCCGGTGAATGCGTAAGCGGCGGCCTTCACGTCCTCCTCGGTGTAGTTCCCGACGCCCATGGAGAAGAGTTCCAGCAGCTCACGCCCGTAGTTTTCGTTCGGCTCGTCCTTGAGGTTCTCGTTGTTGTCGAGCCAGAAGATCATCGCCGGGTCCTTCGAGAGCTCGACGAGGAGCGTGCGGAGGTCCGTCATCCCCAGCTGGCGGAACATGTTGATCTGCGCTTGGGACGAGGGGTTGTGGGCGGACTTGGCCTGCCCCGTCGCGAAGATGTGGTGCCAGAAGAGGGTCATCTTCTCTTCGAGCTGGCGGCGCGAGTTGAACATTCGCGACCACCAGATGGGGCCGTACCCGGCGTTGCCGGTGCTGTAGAAGCGCTCGATCATGTCGATCTCCACGTCGGGAAACCGTTCGGGGTGGAGCAGGTCTTCGACGACGTCCTCATAGGGACGTGACGCGAGCACTTCCAGTTCGTCGAGTCGCGCGCCGAAACCGGCGCGGCGCATCAGGTGGGCGTACAGATCGAGGTCGGCGGTCGCGGTTGCCATGACAGATCCCTCCTGCGAGACATTCGCGTCGTTCCGTTATTTTACCAATCTCTGAGCATTGTACAAGTTTGCCGACTGCGATTTTCGCCTGCGGCAGAGAATTCTTACTCCATCTTGGCAAAGGGGCAGGAAAATCGTCGGAGTCGCATCAATACGTCGCCTTGCCGCCGGTGCCGAACCGCCAGCCGCGCTGTCCGCCAAAGTTCCGGTCGTAGCCGCGGGTCTCGAAGTCGTCGTCGGGCACACCGACCAGCACCCCGTCCTGCAGGTATGCGAGGTCGCTGCCATAGAGGTTTCTGATGAGCAGGTCGGTGAGCCGTTCGCGTACTCCGGAGAGCGCAGGGTCGTTCGCGAGGTCGTGAAGCTCGTCGGGATCGTTGTCCAGGTCGAATAGCTGGAAGTGGTTGCCGAGGGGGTAGTAGACCAGCTTGTATTGCACGTCCCGTATCATGCGGGAGGCCATCTCGTTCTCCCAGTGCTCGCCGTAGATGTAGTCGCGCTTGCGGTCGCCGATCATGGACAGGCCCTCGACCGTGTCGGGGATGGGGACGCCGCAGATGTCGGCGAGGGTCGGGAAGATGTCGGCCTGCACGACGAGGCGGTCGTCGCGGAGGTCCTTGCCGATGTCGAGGCGGTTTGCGGGGGGCATGAGGACCATGGGAATCTTGGCCGACTCCTCGTAGAAGAGGTCTTTGGCCCACTGGCCGTGATTGCCGAGCATCTCACCGTGATCGGAGGTGAACATCACGACGGTGTTGTCGAGGAGGCGCTCCTCTCGCAGCATCCCGATGACCAGCCGTATCTGGTGGTCGAGGTGGGTACACATGGCGTAAAAGCCCTGTCGAGCGAGTCGGACGGCGTCTTCGGAATAGGGGTTGCGCCCCGACCATCTGCGCGCCTTGATGCCGCTGGGCAGGGCGACCCAGTCCTTCGCCCACTCGCCCACGAAGGGCATGTCGATCTCGCGGTCGCGGTACATCTCGATGTACTGCTCGGGCGGCACGATGGGAGGGTGCGGCTCGCTGAACGACATGTACCAGAAGGCGGGCTTGGCCGGGTCGCGCCGGGCGATGTAGCGCGACATCTGGTGGACGGTCCAGTTGGTCTGGTGGAGGTGTTCCGGCAGGTGCCACGGGCGGACGCTGTAGTCGTTGTGGCCCATTGCGTGGGTGGCCTCCTGTCCGGCGTAGCCCTGCTCCTGGAGGAACAGCTCGTAGTCGTCCTTCAGCAGGCCGAGGTGGTGACGGCCTTCCTCGTTGATCAGCGCGTCGTCGAACCCGATGCGGTCGTGCTGCGGGTAGACGTGCAGCTTGCCGACCGAGAAGGCCTGGTAGCCGTTGTCGCGAAAGGTTTGGGCCATCGTCGGCAGATCGGGCATCGGGAGATACTCGTTGAAGACGCGGTCTCCGTGAGTGCGCGCCGAGACGCCGGTCATGATCTCTCGCCGGGCGGGAATGCAGGAGGGAGTGGCGGTGTAGGCGTTCGTGTAGGCCACGCCGTTCCCGATCAACTGGTCGAGGGTAGGAGTCAGGACGGTCGGATGTCCCAGAGCCCCGATGAGCCGACCGAACCAGTGGTCAGCGGTTATGAGGAGTACGTTTGGCCTGTCGGGCACGTCTGCCTCCGTGTGTATTTTGTCCCGCAATGTGTAGATGGGGGCTGGAACGGTCGGTCTTATAGTGGGTCGGGCGACGGTGAAGGATACGTTAGGGGATATTTGCTGTAGGTGTAGGTGTCGCAGTTAGCAGTATTGCAGCCATTCTATCCCTACCGAATGCGAAGTGGAACTTTCTCGGTACCGTCATCGAACGGTATTCATCCATCCTGTAGTCCTGTGATTCCCCGTCGGAACAGTAAACTGCATCACCCGGCAAAGGGCTTTCTTCCCTGATACCTACGATTTCTAGCTGGGAACCACTACCTTGCCGTGTTTCCATGTACACCAAACCTGAGTGATTTGCAGGATTGAAAGTGTCCAAAACCTCAAACCCC
>JAPPDQ010000326.1:18043-19145 GCA_028875495.1 Chloroflexota bacterium | reverse complement strand
CAAACCCCTTTTCTCTGTAAATTGCAAAGACAGGAATCGGTGTTGGGGGGCGAGGGGTAGGGGAAGCATGGTCATCAATCTCGCCCGCGAATTTAGCGTATGCATCATATACCCTGTCTGTCGCGCCCCATATCAAAGTTGAAAACGTGAGTAGGAGAACCGGAACGCCTAGACCAATGACTATGAACCAACCTTTTCGCACATCCATCGGTTACCTACCTTGAATAAGTATCTCCCCTCGCGTCCAGCGTATCACCAAGGTGTTGATAGGCACACCGACGCCCTATAGTGTATGCCCTGCTAGGGTAGCGGTGTTCAAGTGGTAGGCTGAAACAGCCACCGACAAATTATGTATACGTTCAAGGGGAGATTTCCTTCGTACCCCTTTGCGGTGTAGGCGTTCGTGTTCGCCACGCCGTTGCCGATAAGCTGGTCGAGGGTCGGGGTCAGGACGGTCGACGGTCGGATGTCCCAGAGCCCCGATGAGCCGCCCGAACCAGTGGTCGGCGGTTATGAGGAGTACATTTGGCCTGTAGGGCACGTCTGCCTCCGTGTATGTTGGGTTCTCTTCCTTGTCAGTGCGGGGCTAGTATCGGTTCCATATGAATTTGGCTGACTATTCGACGAACACCCTCACCCTAGCCCTCTCCCACGACGGGAGAGGGGATACTTGTCTCTCGACTCAGCAGTCATATCCAAATGGAACCAGTACCATGTCTACATTCGCGATGGCATATTGGTTGCCGGGCCGGAGTGTCCGAAGCGGTATCCGCGCTGGTTTCCGAAGGACTTGTTCGGCGCGGGATGCGTCGATCCCGGGTTCGGGTCCGGCGTTCCGACCAACTTTCCGTCGTCTACCCATTCCAAGTCTCCATCGTACATGTTCTCGATGAGCAGGTCGGTGAGCCTCGCCTCGATGTTGGCGTGTTCGGGATCGTCGGAGAGGTCGCGCGTCTCGCGGGGGTCGTCGTGAAGGTCGAATAGCTGGGTCACGTTGCCTTCGGGGTAGTAGACCAGCTTGTGCCGGGTGTCGCGAACCATGCGTGTGGGCCGATCTTCCTCCCCGCGTCCCCCCCAGAGCCACTCCCCCCTCACCTCCCCC
>JAPPDQ010000326.1:0-18033 GCA_028875495.1 Chloroflexota bacterium | reverse complement strand
CGTGTCCCCCGAAGATGTATTCCCGCTTCTCATTGCCCACGAGGGAGAGGCCTTCCACCGTGTCGGGTATGGGGACGTCGCAGATGTCAGCGAGGGTCGGGAACACGTCGGCCTGCACGGCGAGGCGGTCGTCATGGATGTTTCGGCCGAGGTCGTCCCTGTCGGCGGGCGGCATGAGGACCATGGGAATCTTGGCGGAGTTCTCGTACATCACGCTCTTGGCGAAGAGTCCGTGGTTGCCGAGCATGTCGCCGTGGTCGGACGTGAAAGCGATGACGGTGTTGTCCAGCAGGTTTTCCTCGCGTAGCAAGCCGATGACGAGCCTGATCTGGTGGTCGATGTGCGTCGCCTGCGCGTAGAAGCCCTGTCGCGCCCGTTTTAGGGCGTCGAGCGAGTAGGTGTCGCGTCCGACGGGCCGCGCTCGCAGCGCATAGGGCCAAGCGTTCGGGTCATCCGACCAGTCGCCGTAGTACGGCTCGTCGATTTCGATGTCGCGGTACATGTCCAAGTACGCCGACAGTGGCGCCAGCGGCGGGTGCGGCGGGCTGAACGACATGTACCAGAAGCCGGGCTTCCTCGGATCGCGGCGGGCGATGAACTTAGACATTTCGCGGACCGTCCAGTTCGTCTGGTGGAGGTACTCGGGTAGGTGCCAGGGACTCACCATGTAGTCGTTGTTCGACGCCCCGTGCCCGTACTCCTGTCCGGCGTAGCCCTCGTCATGGAGGAAGAGCTCGTAGTCGTCTTTCGCCATTCCGAACTGGTGGCGTCCCTCTTCGAGGAGGAGGACGTCGTCGAAGCCGATGCGGTCGCGCTGCGGGTAGACGTGGAGCTTGCCGACGCCGTAGGCCTGGTAGCCGTTGTCGCGGAAGGTCTGGGCCATGGTGGGGAGATTGGGCATCGGGAGCGTCTCGTTGAAGACACGGTCGCCGTGGGTGCGCGCATGGGTGCCGGTCATGAGCTCCCGACGGGCGGGGATGCACGTCGGCGTGGGAGCGTAGGCGTTCGTGTAGGCGATGCCGTTTCCGATGATATGGTCGAGGGTCGGTGTCAGGATCGCGGGGTGTCCGAGGGCCCCAATGAGGTCACCGAACCAGTGGTCGGCACAGATCAGCAGGACATTGGGACGGGCCACGTCGATACCCTCGTTGTGGGAGTCGCCGCTAGGATTGTGCTTCGCCGCCGTCCCCGTTCTCGACGGCCTCTTCGAGCTGCACGGTTTGCGGGTTGTCGCTCCATACCCGGTAAAAGTATTTGAACACCTCGCGGGCGACGCTCGCGACCGGGACGGCGGCCACGACTCCGATCACGCCGAACGTCTCGCTGGCTACGATCAAGAGCCCCATGATTACGATGGGGTGCATGTGGACGGCGTTGCCCTGGATGCGCGGGACGAGCAGGGAGTTTTCGAGGAGTTGCGACACGAGATAGAGCGCCAAGACCCATATGATCTTTTCCGGGTCCGTGGCGAGCGTGACAATGATTCCCGGCACCGCGCCGATGATGGGGCCCACGACGGGGATGGCCTCAGTGATTCCGGCAATGATGCCGAGCAGTACGGCGAACTGGATATCCAGCAGCAGCAGTCCCACAAACACGATCAGTCCCACAAACAGCATCAAGAGCAACTGAGCGCGGATGTATGCACCCAGCGACTCGTTCACGATGCGGACTACTTCCCTGGCGTGCCCCCTCGTGTTCTTAGGGAAGACGCTCAAGGACGAGGCCACGAGTCGCTCGCCGTCTTTGAGCAGGTAGAAGAGCAACACAGGAACGATGGCCAGGCCGATGATAAAGCTGAAGGTGTTGGCGACAGTCTGCAGGGTCTTCGTGAGGGCTGACTGGGCGACGGAGAGAAGGATGTCTCCGAGGTCGGCCACGATCTCTTCGGCTTTATCTCGCACGTCCTGGGGAATGTCATCGGCGAATCTGTGGACGAGTTCTTCAATCGCCTCCCTAGCCTCGCTATAGATTGTCGGAAGATCCTCGATCAGGGCGGTAGACTGTCGCACTGCCGGCGGGATGATGAGCGCCAGCAGGCCGATGAAGATGGCCAGGGCGGTGATGTAGATCACGGCAATGGCAGCGACTCTCGCGGCATCCGGGTACCTGTTTCGCCACGGCATGAGCCGTTCCAGGCCTTTGACCGCAGGGAACAGGATGTATGCGAGGACGCCGCCGATGACGAAGGGGAACAGGGCGCCACGGGCGACATACAAGAGAAGGATGACGAAGACTAAGCTCGCGACGACGAGGACCATGCGCTTGCGATGGTTCGGCGAAAGCTCCATGAAGCCCCGCCATGGCGCGAATCCTTGTGCCATCGTTCCTGTCTCCGTATCTGTGACTTAGTTCGGCAACTATACCACAGACGGCGTGTGTGTTTGTCCCGGAAGAGCAGGGATGTAACGAGTGAATCTGCTATCCTGTGGGGCGCTATGTAGAGCCACGATCGTCCGTCCCCGCCTGACTACGGCATCATGTTCAATCATGACGGCACGTTTCACGGGAAGTCCGAGTATCCCCAGCGGATCGACGAATTGCTGGACAAGCTATACGGGCCGCTGTAGGACCACGCAGGTCGGCGTCCTTATCACGTTGGCGCATGGTTACGCGCGGGCCGTGCTAGAATAACGCAAAGGTATGGCTGAGCATCAGGAGCAACGATTATGGCGACCCAAACCGTAAATGCCAGATTCACCAACGGGGTGCTCACTCCGTTGGAGCCCCTGGACCTTCCCGAAGGCGTCTTGGTGGAGTTGAATATCCAGACGCTCGATGCCCTCGGACCGGATGCGCCGACGGACCGCCACGATGAGGAAGAAGACGCGGGGCTGTTGCAGGCCATGCTCGAGGTCAGCATCGACGACCCAAACGAATTCGTCAGCGAGGCGGACGTCATGGCAACGTTGCGAGGATTGCAGGACTCGCGTGGAGATTAGGTATCACGCCCAATTCAACCGAGACCTGCGGCGGTTGCGAAACCCCTCCCTCGCCCAGAGCATAAAGGAGATAATCTCAGAACTGAAAGCGGCGTCCAGCCTTACCGATGTCAGAGGGGTCAGACGATTGCGGGGCCAAGGACGCCACTACCGCATTAGAATCGGCGAGTACCGTCTGGGAATAACCCAGGACGGTGACACCACTATCATCTTGCGCCGTCTGCTGCACCGAAGCGAAATCTACCGCAACTTCCCGTAACGGCCCGAGACCGAACGCGGACGCGTCCCCCGAATCTGCTATCCTGTGGGACGCTATGCAGAGCCACGATCGTCCGTCCCCGCCTGACTACGGCATCATGTTCAATCATGACGGCACGTTTCACGGCAAGTCGGAGTATCCCCAGCGGATCGACGAATTGCTGGACAAGCTATACGGGCCGCTGCAGGATACGCAGGTCGGGGCCTTCATGTGGTGCGTCGGTGCGGAGCAGGCGAGATGGCCGTCCGACGACCTGGAGTCGATCTTCGATCCGCGAGACCGGCCGTACGGCTCTGTCAAGGAGTTCCGAAGGGCGGAGAACGTCCGCGCGATGTACGAGCGGGGCGAAGACCTGTACGGCGACATCGTACGGCGCGGACACGATCTCGGCATGGACGTGTACGTCGCCATCCGCATGAACGACAACCACTTCTGGTCAGACTCCGCCCGAAAGGCGTTCCCGCTCGCGCCGGAGGAGATGGCGAAGACGGTTCGACCGGAGCTCACGCAGTTCCGCAAGGACCATCCTGAGTTGGTGCTCGGCATCGGCAACGCGCCGCGCTGGGCGGTAACGTCGTGGAACATGACGCTTCCCGAGGTAAGAGAGTACGCGCTGCTCCGAATCCGGGAGGCTTGCATGTTGGCCGACTGGGACGGGGTGGAGATCGACTGGCAACGCCACGCATTCCATTTGCCTACGTCCGACGCCTATCGCTTGCGATATGCGCTAACCGACCTGATGCGGGCCATCCGCCGGCTCGCGGACGAGATTGCCCGTGAGCGAGGCCGCCCCTTCCACATCCTCACACGGGTCGGCGCGTCCGAGGAGACCAACCGGCGAATCGGGTATGACGTTGGGACGTGGATCGACGAGGGGCTGACCGACATCCTGGCGACGAACTCGAACTCCGGCAACGATCCCGGCGTGGAGGTGGAACGCTACGTCGAGATGATGGAGGGGACGAATATCAAGCTCTATCCGGGATTCGACAGTCATGGCGAGTTCGGACGAGGCCATCTTGTCGAACAGTCCCGGTGGCGCGAGGGATGGGTGCGAGGTCTGGCGAAGTCCTACTACGATCGCGGAGCGTCAGGTGTTCACCTGTTCAACTGGCACAACTATGCGGCGGAGTTGAATAGCCTGTTGACCACCATCGGGTCTCCGGATACTCTCACGGGCGTCGATACGATCTACACGCCGGTCAAGAGACATATTCGCGGCAAGGATGAGATACGGTACGGGGCTGAGCGTGACGACCGCCTGCTGGGCGAAGTCCCCGTGCCGCTGTACCGTACCCTGACGGGAGACGGCCCGACCTTCCCCACCCGCGTCCACGACGACGTTTCCGAGGGCACGAGTGTCGAGCTTCAGATCAACCTCGACCACTACTCGCCAAATGACGCCGTGTCGGTCAAGCTCGATGGCGGGCTTCTCGGCGAGCCAACTCTGCACCGGACAAGCGGGGAGGGTCACCTTTCTGAGGATGCGTGGCTGGTCTGGAAGCTCGACGCCATGCAGGTCGGGCGGGGCGTCCATGAAGTGCAGATCGTCCTCGATCGACGTGACTCTCGTCTCGGCGTTCCCATAGTCGTCGAGAATGTCGAACTCCACATATCGCACAACTAGAAAGGAAAACAGCCCTCATGAGCCAAGAAGTCGGCACCTCCACAAATCGCCCACCCGCCCCTACCTACCGCATCATTTATAACTGGGACGGCGCGCCGCACTTCTACTCCGAGTACCCCCAGACCATGGAGCAGTTCATGGAGAAGGTGTACGCCCCACTCGCCGACACGCAGGTGGACGCCCTCTTCTGGTGCATGGGCACACACGAGGCGACGTGGCTCTCGGACAACATTCCCGTGGTCGGCGATACGGTGGACAGGGTGTACGGCACCGTCAGGTCGATGCGCGACACCGAGAACCTGCGGGCGATGCTGGAACGTGGCGAAGACCCCTACCCTGCCATGGTCGACCATGGTCGCGAGCTTGGCATCGACGTGTGGAACTCGATTCGAATGAACGACAACCACTTCTGGGATATCGACAGCCTGGAGGCGATGCAGACTTCCAAGTCGCAGGGCTTGACCGACATGCGGAGACAGCACCCTGAGTGGTGCCTTGGAGACGACGCGCCGAACTGGTGCACGACCTCGTGGAATATGGCGATACCGGAAGTCCGGGAGCACAAGCTCGATCTGATCGAGCAGTCCTGCCGCCTGGCGGACTGGGACGGCGTCGAGCTCGACTGGCAGCGTCACGCCTTCCACCTTCCGGGCAAGCACGAGTATAGACTGCGCTATGCCCTGACCGACCTGCAGCGAGCGATTCGTCGGATGACCGACGGTATCGCCACAGAGCGCGGGAGGCCGTTCCCTGTGGCGGTGAGGGTCGGCGCTACGTTGGAGGCCTGCAGGAACATTGGCTACGACGTCGAGACGTGGGTCGAGGAAGGGCTGTGCGACATCATCATCGGTGGGGGGAACTCCGGCACCGATCCGTGCTTCGAGACGGAGGAGTTTCTTTCCCTCGTAGAGGGCACGAACATCCTGGTGTACCCCGGGTACGACTTTGACAGCAGGCAAGCCGCTGACCGCCTGATACCCCACTCGGAGTGGCGTAATTGGTGGTTCGCCGCGATGTCTCAGGGCCACTTCGCGCGCGGGGCGCACGGAATGTACGCCTTCAACTGGCACGCGAACGCGACGACCCGACGCGAGACGCTCACGTCAGTCGGCTCACGGGAGACCCTGCGACGAAAGAACAAGGCCTACACTGCCATACAGCGAAGTATCGCCAATAACCCTCTCCGCGAGGACGCCGAGCGTGACGACCGGCTCTACGGTGAGGTGCCGGTGACGCTCTACCGCACGCTTACCCACGACGGGCCGACCGTACACGTTCCTGTCTACGATGATGTCGAGGCCGAGGGTGGGGCTGTCCAACTGCTGATTGAGTTGGAGCACTTCTCGCCCACCGGGGACGAGGTGGAGGTGACGCTGGACGGGACGATCTTGAGTGAGCCTTCCGTACGAAACGTGAATGCCGATGATCCGGCCGTTCCGGAGTCGGTTCACGAGAATAGCTGGCTCGTTTGGGACCTTAGTTCCGAACAGGGCGGCATGGGGCCGCACGAGGTCAAGGTCGTGCTGGTGAGGCAGGACCCGCGAATAGGGGTGCCCATCGTCGTGAATAACGTCGAGTTCTGGATTACGTACGAGTAAGGGGACTCACCGCAGAGGGCGCAACGGGTCAGTCTTGTAGATTCCCGCCTACGGAGACCTTTGCATAACCCCGACCACACTGTCATTCCGAACGCAGCGAAGCGGAGTGAGGAATCTAAAATCAGTATCCTCCAAGCGAAGACTCGTAGCTGGAACGGCCTTGATGACGCAGGCGTATAACCCTAGATTCCTCGCTACGCTCGGAATGACAGGTTTCGCAAAATTCTCCCTACGCGGGAATGACGACTGAGCTTGGGATTGGATGAGTCAAAACTAGGCTAGTACAGGGCGTTGGCGAAGGGGTTGCGGTAGGCTCTGGTCGTCTCGTGGTCTTCGCCGAGGAGCTTGAAGACGGCGATGACGACCTTGCGCGCTCCGTCATCTTCGTAGTACCGGTTGCGGCGGATTATGTCGATGAAGCCCTCCAGGGCGGCCTCGTTGTTGCCTTCCCGGAGCAGGCGGATGGCGTTGAGGTAATCGGTCTTGATGGGAGCCTCGTCGAGGACGTCCGGCGTCTCCACGTATCGGAAGAGGCGCGAAAGGGCCTTGATGGCCTCGGCAGTCTCGAAGCGGTCGGAGCCTAGAGGGATGCGGTCGGCGGTCTCGGCGGCCTTCGAAGGGTCGGAGTAGAGCTCCACTTGCGCCATAAGCGTGATGCCGTGCTGGTCTTCGGGCTCGTTTTCCAGAACCTCCCAGAGGAGGTGGTGGGCCTCGCCGAGGTTCCCTTCGGCCACCAGCGCTTCCGCCCGCTTGAGCTGTTCGTGGAACCTGCTGGGCAGGGCTTTCTTGAGCCAGTCGACAATCACCTGCTCAGGCAGCGCTCCGACGAACTCGTCCTTCACCTCGCCGTCCACGAAGAGCTTGACGGCCGGAATGCTCGTGATCCGGTATTGTCGGGCGATCGTAGGGTGCTTCTCCGTGTCGAGCTTGCGAAGCTCCCAGTCATCGCCGTTCTGATCGGCGAGGCGCTCCAAGACGGGGCCGATGACCCGGCACGGCCCGCACCACGCGGCCCAGAAGTCCACCAGCACCGGCTTATGGCGGCTGCGCTCGATCACGTCCAGTTCAAAGTTGTCGGTATCAAATCGTGACATCGGTCAACCTATTAAGAAGAAAGTAGAAAGAAATGCGTATTGGTTACGGCTTGAGGGTTGGTATTCAACTTACTACTTTCTACTCACTACTTTCTACTTTTCCTGTTTCCCTTCTCGGGGTTCGGATAACGACGAAGACCAGGGCGGCGCTGAGGTAGACGCCAATCAGAGGTATGAGCGCCCAGTAGTAGCCATCGGTCACGTCGCGAATCCTTCCGACGATGACGGGAGTGGTCATCGAACCGAGGCTCACGCAGAACGTTATCAAGCCGCGCAGCGTCGCATACGCGCTGCGTCCGAAGAAGTCGCCGATCATTGCCCACGTGAGGCCGGCCGCTCCATCCGTGATCGAGAACATGAGCGCAAAGACAATGACGACCCAGAGTTTGCCGGGGGCCATCAGGAAGAAGAGCGCTCCGGCCGCGCCGACGATCATCCCGAACACGACGAGCAGGCGTTTCGGGAGCTTGTCTCCGAGCCAGCCCATGAAGAGCCTCGTGCCAACGGCGGAGAACGAAATCGTGGCGATGGCGACGCCGCCCATAGCTTCGTCGAGTCCCTTCCACACGAGCATGGGAACGATGTGGACGAGGATGCCCGCCTGCGCGGATATCCTCAGCGTTATTCCGATGGCGAGCAGCCAGTACGACACGGTTCCCGTCCCCTGCCGGAACGTGAAGTCTCGATAGGAAAGGGTGTCGGTCGACCGGCCAATTCGCCGAGGCGGAGGCTCCCCGTCAGGGTGCTGGCCGACATCCTCCGGTCTGTTGCGGATGAAGAGCGAGAGGGGGACGCCCACAAGAAGGATCGTGAGGCCAGACAGGGTCACGGCCCAGCGCCAGCCCCACTCCAGCACGACGGCAGCCACGATGGGCGTCATGACCCCTCCACCGAGGGCAATGCCTACGGAAATGATGCCGAACGCCAACCCCCGCCTTCGCACGAACCAAGCGTTGACGATGGCCCCGGCGGAGTTGTGGAAACCGGCGTTGATGCCCAGGGCGACTATTCCAACGTAGATCAGGACGAAGCTGAGCAGGTCGCTGGCCAGCGGCAGGAGCAGAAAGCCGATTCCGGCGAGAGTCGCCCCGATCAGGGTCATTATCCTGGGGCCGTACTTGTCGATCAGGTAGCCCGCTATGGGGGCCTGCACTCCCCCTTCGAGGGTGGCAAAGCCGAAGATGAGAGAGGTGGTGGTGTAGCTGAGGCCGAGGTCGCGGGCAAGAGGAAGGAAGTAAATGGAGAAGCCGCGTCCATACAGCCCGGCAGCCAGGAAGTTCATGGTCGCGGCTATGGCCGCGTAGCGCCACCCGTGAAACGCACTGCCATCGCTCGAAGGGGGGCGGGGCAGCAGCGGGTTCAGCATACTGGCGGGATTATAGCCGATATTGAGGGGCTATTGGGCAGTTGCCGTATGAAGCGGAATGGCGGCCTAGCCAGGTGAGTTGGAGGAGATCAGACGAGAGATTGCGCTCAGCAGTCCATCGAGGAGAAAAGCCAAAAATGTTGCATGGTGTTGCATTTTGTTGCATTTCCGGCGTTATTGTAAAGTTGGGCGGTGAGCTACCTATTGCCATCATGGCACATGCGTTCTTGTGTGTCAAATTAGAGTTCGGTGGAGTACGAGGTACTCAGGAATTGTCATCGCTGCCTAGCGAATTGGGGTGCCGTGTTCCTACCGACCCAGAGACAGCACCCAAATGGAGGCCGCACCCGCATGCCGTAATTGGGCTGAGCACTCGGCAACCGTGGAGCCCGTGGTGACAACATCGTCAACCAGCAGCACTCGCTTGCCGGCCACGTCCCCGACGCACTCGAAGGCTCCGATGACGTTTTGCCTTCTTTCATCTGGCGTGGACATGGAGACTTGTGGTGGTGTGTTTCGGGTGCGTGCCAGGACATCGGTTGCCATGGGAATGTTGATGGACTTTGATATCTCGCCGGCCAGAAGCTCCGATTGGTTGTAGCCTCGTTCGCGTTCTCTGCTGGGGTGCAGAGGAACGGGTGCGATCACGTCGGCAGTGCCCGATCTTTCCATGAGGTGGGCAGACATCAGCTCGGCAAGGCGGGGCGCTGAGGCGCGCACGTTTCGGTACTTGAGCGCGTACACCATCTCTTGGACAACACCCGTCCACCGAAAAGGTGCTGTGATGCCATCGAAGGGCTGATTCGCCGACCGGCACCACGCGCAGAGTGGTGAACGGCTCGGCGTGGAGCACAGGTTGCATTGCGGCGGCTCAAGTCGTGGGATTGCGGCCTCGCACTCGTCGCACAGGTACCCTCCCTCGCGTCCGCATCCGGCGCAGGTGCGGGGGAAGATGAGGTCGAGCAACGGCCCTGCGGCGCGTGTCAGCAAGTGCATGGGTCGGGATTGTACCTCAAGCCCGCCAAAACCGTTCGTGGTGAGTCCTTCGACAGGCTCAGGACAGGCTTGTCGAACCATGAACGATGCTGCCACCCTTCGACAAGCTCAGAGCCTGTCCAGTATCTGATATGGGGGTGAACTGAACGCTTTTGGGGCACCCTCCCAGCCACACCTAGGGGAAAGAATGACGTAGACTAGGCGAGCGAGTTAGGGGTGTCTTCAGAGTTTCGATTAGGGGGGCAAGTCATGACTCAGAGGGTTGGCGTTTCGGGTTACCGGTATGAGCACGTGGAGGGCTGGGGAGAGTTTCCGAGGGGCGGTGTGGTGTCGGATGTCGCGACGGACTCGGAGGACCGGGTGTATGCGTGCGTGCGTTTGCGGCAGGGGCCGGACGGGAATGAAGGGGAGATGTGGGTGTTCGACCGGGACGGGAAGCTGCTGGACCGGTGGGGGCGCGACATTTTCGAGGTGCCGCACGGGCTGTTCATTCACGAGGACGTGCTGTATCACGCTGACGCGGGAGACCACACGGTGCGGAGCTTTACCCCCGACGGCAAGACGCTGATGGTGCTGGGGACAGAGGGGAAGCAGGGCCCGGAGGGCGAGCCGTTCCGGTCGCCGACGAACCCGACGATCGCCGTGTCGGGGGACCTGTACGTGTCGGACGGATATGAGCAGAACCGCTGCCATCGCTTTACCTCGGCGGGCGAGTTGAAGTGGTCGTGGGGAAGGGGCGACGCGGTGTATTACCAGAAGGAGGTGCACGGCGAGGTTACGGGAGTGGTGGGAGACGGTCCGGGGGAGTTCAATCTGCCTCACGGGATCGTGACCGATTCGTCGGGGCAGGTGTATGTAATGGACAGGGAGAACGGCAGGGTGCAGGTGTTCACGGCGGAGGGGGAGTACATGACGGAGTGGAACGACGTTCCGGGCGGGAACGACGCGGTTATCGACGAGGAAGGGGTGATGCATATCGCCGCAGGACAAGAAGGGGTTTTTGTAAAGACGCTGGATGGCGAGACGGTGGGGTCGTGGGGCGAGCGCGGTGAGGAGGCGGGCCGGTTCTCGGGGTATCCGCACGGGATATGGATTGATTCGCAGGGGGATGTGTACGTGGCGCAGGTTGGGGCGCAGCTGGCGTTGGACAAGTTTGCGCGGATATAAGGAGCGGACCTCGCCGGTCGGGCGTAAGGGAGCGACTCGGAGGGTGGGGGATTCACCATAAAGGGCGCAGAGTTTTGGGATATGGGGTAGTTCTTTTTTCGGCCATTGCTGTTTCGAGGGCCATTGAGGAGGGATAGGATTTTAGATTCCTCGCTGCGCTCGGAATGACAGTGGTGGAGGACTTGGAATGACGGGGTGAGTGATAAACCCTCACCCCAGCCCTCTCCCACGACGGGAGAGGGGGTAAGATCACCCTCACCCTAGCCCTCTCCCGTGAAGGGAGAGGGGGTAGGAGTGGGGTTGGTTTGAGTAAAGGGGGGAGATATGGCTGAGGAAGCAGCGAAGTACAGGGTTGGGATGGTGGGGTGCGGGCGGCAGGGGACGCAGCATGCGCGGGGGTTTACGCTGCTGGCGGAGACGCAGGTGGTGGCGATTGCGGACCCGGATCCGGACAACCTGACGCTGGCGTGCAGGCGGTTTGACGCGCGAGGGTACTCGTCGGCAGAGGATATGTACGCGAACGAGGAGCTCGACATAGTGGACTGCGTGCTGCCGGTGCGGTACAACCCGGACATGGTTGTGCTGGCGGCGGAGAGGTCGGGCGCGAAGGGGATCGTGTCGGAGAAACCGATTGCGGCGAAGCTGTCGGATGCGGACAGGATGCTGGAGGCATGCAGGTCGCGGGGGATCCCGTGGCAGGGGGGGAATGTTGACCGGAGCCTGAGCCAGATGTGGGAGGCGCGGTCGATAATCGAGGCGGGGGAGATCGGGGAGGTGGTCTCGATCAGCATGTTCCACCCGATTACGCAGTGCGGGGCGCAGACGTTGAGCGTGGGGCACATGTTCGCGGGGGACTCGGAGGTGGAGGAGGTCGTCGGGCGGACGAACGGGGACCCGTTCGGCGCTGGCGATGAGGACTATAAGGGCATCTGGGGGCATATCCGGTATGCGAACGGGGTCGAGTGCTTCGTGCATCCGAGAGAGAACGCCTTCAAAGGTCTGATCGTGACGGGTAGCAAGGGCGTGTTCGTCACAGACAAGCGGAACGGGAGGTTTTATAAGAGGGATGAGGGGGCGGGGCGCGATGTGCTGTCGGGGCTGCGGCATGACGATTCGATAGCGTTCAAGTCGTTCCGTGGGAGCGCGGAAGGTGGGTATGACGATGAGGGATGGCTGTATCCGGGGGACAGGCTGATGGACTCGATGCGGTCTATCGTGGAGGCTATCGAGCAGGGGATCGACCCGAGGGCGAGCGGAACTATACAGCACCGGTCGCTGGAGGTGGCGATGGCGATGCGGGAGTCGGCGCGGCGGGGGAGTGTGCCGGTGGGGCTGCCGTTGGAGGACCGATCGCTGACGCTGATGCCTCAGAGGTACCGTTGGGACAATAAGAAGCTGCTGCACGGGGAGGAGTGGTACGCGGAGCAGATCGGGAATGCAACAAGGTGGTGAGGCGGCGACTCGCCGTTCAGGCGGAACTCGCCGTTCAGGCGTAAGGGGTGCGACTCGCCGTCGCGGGCGTAAGGGGGTGTAGAGACGGAGGAGGATTTGTCGCAGAGGGCGCGGAGGTCGCAGAGGAGGAAGGAAGAAAGTAGTGAGTAGGGGGGTTGTTTACCCTCACCCTAGCCCTCTCCCAGGACGGGAGAGGGGATAAGAGTGGAAGGCAGAGGTTGGTCCTGTTTCGAGGTTTGGTCTTGAAGATTGTGATTTTAGATTTCTCACTTCGCTTCGCTGCGTTCGGAATGACAGTGTGTGGTTAGGCTGCGTTCGGGATGACATTTCCGGTGAATTGGTGGGACGGAGCAGTGGCGGGGCAGGTGGTATAATTTCGGGCGCGGTGGTAGGCCGCTATTTTGTATGTAGGGGAATGGGATGGACTTGTCTTTGAGCGGTGAAGAGATGTACGGGTCGCTGGGGGTGCGGCGGATTATCAATGCGTCGGGGACGACGACGATGTGGGGCGGATCGAAGCTTCGGCCCGAGGCGGCGGAGGTGATGCAGAAGACGTCGGGGGTGATGGCGGACTTGGGGGAGCTGAACAGGGCTGCAGGGAAGGTGCTGGCGGAGATATGCGGTGCGGAGGCCGGAGTCGTGGTGAGCGGCTCTGGGGGTGGCCTTGTGATGCAGGCGGCGGCGGTTATCGCGGGGAAGGACCCGGCGAATATGGTGCGACTGCCGGACACTACCGGGATGAAGGACGAGATCATCATTCACAGGAGCCACCGGTTCGGGTACGACCAACTGTACCGGGCGGCGGGGGCGAAGTTCGTGGAGATCGGGGACGGACGGAGATGCTATCCGTGGCAACTTGAGGCGGCGTTCACCGAGAACACCGCGGCTGTCGCCTATCTGTACGCACAGTTCGTTTCGAAGCGGGCGATTCCTCTGCCGCAGGTGTGCGAGATCGCTCACGAGCGTGGGGTGCCGGTGATCGTGGACGCGGCGTCGACGCTGCCTCCAAGGGACAATCTGCGTCGGTATATCCGCGAGGGGGCCGACATGGTCATCCTGAGTGGAGGGAAGGGAATCCGTGGGCCGCAGGGGACGGGGATCCTCGTCGGACGGGCCGATCTGATCGAGGCGGCGGCAGCAAATGCCGCGCCAAACGCTTTCCTGGGCAGGAGCATGAAGGTGGCGAAGGAGGAGATCATGGGGCTGGTGACGGCCCTGCGGATCTTCGACCAGGAGGACGAGGAGGCCGAGACGGCACGTTACCGGGAGATGATGCAGGTGGTGGTGGACGCGCTGATCGAGGTGCCGGGACTGCGGGTGTCGGTGCAGTATGATCGAGTTGATTATCTGGTGCCCACGGCGTTGATTGAGTTCACGCCGGAGTGGAACGGTCCGAGCAGGGACGAAGTGCTGCAGGCGATGGCGACCGGGAGTCCGGCGATTCACCTGCACCAACTCGGGGACCCGGACGAGCTGGGGGTTGACCCGATTAACCTCGACGAGGATGAGGTGGAGGTGGTGATTAGGCGGTTGCGGGAGGAACTGCTGAGGCCGGTCGGGAGGTAGATGAGAGGAGAAGGGCGTTGTTAACGGGACGAATGGCAAGTACACCGAAGGACGCCCTCCGACAAGCTCAGGGCGAACGTATCCTCGACATCTACTCCAATTGAAGTGTTGAAAAGCGGGGACGAGACTTTCGGTCGCGTCCCCACTGTTTGATGATCGGCTAGGCGGGGATGTTGGCCTCGACGTCGACGCCTAGAGAGTCGATGCCGCGACGGACCTGGCCGAGGACTCCCGCCATGCGCTCTTCGAGGTCGAAGAGGGTCTCTTTGGCATAGCGGTCGGCGCCTTCACGGCGCTCGATGGCTACTCGCTCGGCCTCGTCGATGAGACGATAGGCCTTGCGCTGGGCCCCCTGGATGATCTGCTGGGCCTCCTGCATGGCACCCTGGTTAGTCTCGTCGGCCTTTTCGTTCGCGGCACGAAGGACCTCGGTCTCGTTGACCTTGCTGGCGTGCTCCTCGCGGGCGGCGGACATGATCTGGTCCGCCTCCTCGGCAGCCTCCTCGCGGATGCGGCGAGCCTCAAGCTGCGTATGGTTAAGGATGCTCTCCTTCTGCTTGAGGATTTCCTTCGCCTCGAGGATGTCGGCGGGGATGGTCTTGCTGAGCTGCTCGGTGACGGCAGCAAGGCGATCGGCATCGATCATGACCTTCTTCCGCATACCCGGTACGCGACTCGCGGAACTTGAGATTTCCTCCAACTCTTCGATGACCCTGATGATATCTATGATGCTCCTCCTTCACAGAGCCCCGACGCTACGAGGCCGAGATGAATTTTTCCTTCAACCTGGCTGCGACGTGAGGCGGCACGAGGCCGTCAACGTCGCCGCCGAGCTGCGCTACTTCTTTGATCCGGCTCGCGTACACGAACTGGTTTTCGAGGGCGCTCATCATGCAGACGACCTCGATGTTGCGGTTGAGATGACGCCACATGTGGGTCATCTCAAACTCGGTCTCGAAGTCGTAGCCTGCGCGGAGTCCGCGCACGATGAAGCCCGTGCCGAGGTCGGAAGCCAGATTGGACGCGAGTCCGTTGAATTTCCTGACTTCCACATTGGGTACGTCCTGAATCGACTGACTGAAGAGATTTATGCGCTCGTCGGTGGAGAAGAGAGAGCCCTGAGGTGGAGCGTCGTAAACGGCGACGACGAGACGATCGAACAGCATCGAAGCCCGTCGAGCGATGTCGACGTGACCGTTGTGCACAGGATCGAATCTTCCCGGATACACGGCGCTTGGCACTCCTATCCTCCGTATCGGAATATGGAGACCGCTGTGTCCCCATACCGCCGTCTTTTCCAAATATATAGATCGCCGTAGCTGTCAGCCATTTCGTAGTTCTTGCCGTGCTCCGCTACGACGACCGCTCCCTTTTCCAGCGCTTCCCTTTCCAACAGACTTGTCATCACCGTTTCCCATGGGTCGACCCGATAGGGCGGGTCGGCCATTACGAGGTCGAACCGCGCTTTGATGGTCCGTAGAACCCTTTCGACTCTGCCCCGAGTTATTCGACTCCTATCGGCGAAATCGAGATCTCCGACGGCTCGCCTGATGTATTGGCACCGGGTGGGGTCGGACTCTACGAACTCGGCCGATGCCGCTCCTCTGCTCAGCGCCTCTATTCCGAGAGCGCCTGTCCCGGCGTAGAGGTCGAGGACTCGCGCTTGGTTCACGGATTCAGGGCCGATGAGGGAGAAGATAGCTGAGCGCACCTTCTCCGATGTCGGCCTAAGCCCTACGCCACCATATGAACGGAGCTTGCGTCCCCTTCTACTGCCCCCCGATATTCGAGTCTCCATGTGTAACCTGCCCAATCGGATGGCCGAACGAGCACTGGGCGCGAGACCCAAATAAACTTCAGCACTTCAATTGTTAAGACCAGATCGATAACGTTCACGATTGTTTCCATAGTGAGGGTCCTCGGATTGAGGCCCAAAATAGATTCAGTAGCACGATGCTAGCACCATGTTGGATAAAGTCAAAGTAGTTTAACGACCATATTTTGAGAAATAGACTAAACTTTATTCAAAGAATAGGACTGAGAGAAGAGACTACAGAGAGTATTTCGTATGGTCTGAGTGCGAAGGACCTGGCATAGTGACATTGACGGCGGCAGAGCGCTTTAGATTCCCCCGCCGAGCTCGAAATGACAGGTGGGGTGGGTCGCTTGGTGGTCCGGCTCCTTTGAGGTTGGCGGGGAAGGGCGACCACAAGGGTCGTGACTACGGAGGCAGGTTGGAGCCGGCTTTCCGGCGGACGAGGAGGTCCTATTCACCGAAGGTGCGGCGGCGGTATACGACGTAGAGGCCGACGATTATGCCGATAGCGAGGAGTACCACGGCGGCGATGCCTATGAGGAGGCCTGGGTTGAGTCCTCCGTCATCGGTGTCGGTCGCTACTTCGATGACGGGTGTGGGGGTAGCGGTAACAATAACCACGATGGGCGTAGTCGTTGATGTGGCGGTCGGGGGCACGGGAATGGGCGTGCGCGTTGGGATCAGTGTCGGTGTGTTTGCAGGGACCGGAGTGGGCGTGTCAGTCGGCGTGGCGGTAGGCGGCACGGACGTCGGCGTGTTGGTGGGCACCGGTGTGTTGGTGGGCACAGGCGTGTTGGTGGGCACAGGCGTCGGGGTGCTCGTCGGCGGCACGGGTGTCGGCGTGGGTGTGCTTGTCGGCGTTGGCGTAGCCGTCGGCGGCACGGGCGTGTGCGTAGGAGTGGGAGTCGGCGTACACACTGGAACTGGTTCCTGGGGAGGAATGACGAGCTTGAACTGCGTGGTGTTGTTCACCTCGTTCGACTCCACTATTTCTGAGGCCGCATCGACCGTAACAGTGTTGTCCCCGGAGTTGATTCCGTCGATCTCGACTATGGCGGTAGCGCCAACGGCGAGACGTTCTACGGTCACGCCGGCGAGGCTGTTCGCATCGACCACGAATGAGCCGGAATCGGCGTTGCCGTGGTTACGAACGACCACTCTGTAGGTAATTGGCGCTGTTTCCGGGTCGTCGGGACTCACTCGGCATGTGGGACGCTGACCGAATTGGTACTGGACATCTTCCACCACGAGGTCGGGTAGAGACACGGGAGTCGGAGTGGACTCGGGAGTTGGCGTCGAAGTTGGGAGAGGGGTCGCGGTTGGGACCGGCGTCGGGGTTGGGACCGGCGTCGGAGTGTCGGTGGGAACAGGCGTCGGGGTAGGTTCCTCGACCACAGGCGCGGCTATCAAGCGTATACGGTTGTTGTGGTTGTCGGCGAAGTAGAGGTTTCCATCGGCATCGGAGGCCATACCCAGGGGACGGTTCAAAGAGGCCGAGGTGGCGGGGCCACCGTCTCCGGCGAAGGCAATAATGCCGTCGCCGGCAATCGTTATCATAGTACCGTCGGACTTGATTGCCCGGATGCGATGATCGAGGGCGTCGGAGATAAGGACGTTGCCATCGGCGTCGACGGCGACCCTTCGTGGCACGACGAGACTGGCCTCAATGGCGGGGCCGCCGTCTCCGGAGTATCCTCGCCTGCCGTCTCCGGCGATGGTGGAGATAATCCCTGTGCCGAAATCGACGCGACGAATTCTGCGGTTTCCCGTATCGGCTATG
Source organism: Chloroflexota bacterium (assembly GCA_028875495.1). Classification (GTDB taxonomy): domain Bacteria; phylum Chloroflexota; class Dehalococcoidia; order Lucifugimonadales; family VXLM01; genus VXLM01. The sequence goes on along the minus strand of JAPPDQ010000326.1, from coordinate 370 downwards.
ACGATATTCCCGTCAGGGTCGACAGCGACGCCTTCGGGCTTATTCAGCTTGGCGCGAGCGGCTTGACCACCGTCGCCCGTGAAGCCCTCTGAACCGTCTCCGGCGACAGTGGAGATTCTGCCGGCGTCCAAGTCGATCATACGAATGCGGTGGTTCTCCATCTCGGCTATGTAGAGATTGTCCTCTGAGTCGATAGCGAGGGCGGTGGGGCTATTGAAGATGGCAACGGTGGAAGTGTTGTTTGAGGTGGGCTGACCAACCTCGGTGAGCGCGCGGATGATTCCGCTGTTTAGATTTAACCTGAGCACACGGTCGTTCCCGGTGTCGGCTATGTAGAGGCGACCTTCGGAGTCTAACGCCAGACCCTCGG
>JAPPDQ010000513.1 GCA_028875495.1 Chloroflexota bacterium | reverse complement strand
TCACGGATCAGTTCGCCCAAGTGCGGGGGGTTCAGCATCGCACCCACGCGCTCGCCGCCAATGCCATTCATGATCTGTCCTCCTTCCCTTCAGTGGTAATCTATCAGGTCCACATCAACGGCCTCGCCGTCCTCGAAGCGGAAGACGACGCGCCAGTTGCCCGACACGCGTACGCTCCATTGGCCCGCCCGGTCTCCCTTCAACGGGTGCAGCCGGAAGCCCGGAGCGTCCGCGCTCTTCGGATGTGTGGCTTCCTACAGCCGGAACAGGATGCGCCGAAGACGCGGCACGAGATTCGGCGGCAGCCGAGCCCGGTCATCGCGCTCATGGAGGGCCCGCAGTCCCTTGTGTCTGATCTTCATGGGACTGACTGTAGCGCGTAGCGTTACGCGCCGCCAGCGGCGCGTGAGTTCAACAGCAAGGTCCTTTGGTGGTGGATCAGAGCGCAAGCGGTGGCGCGAGGATCAGGGAACACCGCCGCAAGCAAAGATCAATCCGTCGAATCGGGATCGTCGGTTACGCCCGCCAAGCGTGACGCCAAGTCAGTAAGCAGGATTGACCGCCCGGAGGAAGACACAGAACCAGAGCCACGGTCCGGCCAAGGGTCGAGTGGCCCAACAGAAGCGCCTCAGGAAGCAGAACCCTCGACCGAGGGTAGTGAAGTGAATGTGCTGCAAGCCTTCGCGCACATACTCCACCGGCTGAACCAGCCTGCCGTGCCTGTGATGGAGGAAGGTCGTTGGATCTCGCGTAACGCAGCTGTCCGCATGTTCTCGCCATCAGCGCTCGTACACCTGCGCCTGCCCGAGCGGCATGTATGGGACCTCGCGGAGTCAATTGGCCGTACGCTTCTCGGACGCTTCGAAGGCGAATACCCCGAGGGCGTACGGAACAGTGAGTATCGGAAAGACCTGTTGAAATGGCGGATTGACATGACCACCTACAGGCAAACGAAGCCGAAGGGATGAGCTCCCGGCATAGCCTGAACGGTGTGCAGCGAGCACTGCGGGGATCAGGGACTAGGCTGCGGGCGGATCCGATCTCGCACGAGGGATCCCAAGTCTTCAATTCTCCCGTCCGTCACTCAAGCCGACCGCCAGGAACTAGTGTGCCCGCACCGAAGAAGCAGCCCTGCGTCCCATGAGACCGGAGCGCCGAAAGCGACACCACTACATTCCTGTGTTCCTGCAGAAGCACTTCTGCGATGCCGATGGCATGCTCTGGTACGGAATCCGGGATACTCAAGTGGTCAGGAGGGTACCGCCCCAGCACGCCTTCGTCGAAAAGGGGCTATACACGTCCTACGAGGAGGCGCGCGAGCGGGCCAACGACATTGCGTACGAGCCTGACGACAGATACGAACGCAAGTTCGCGGAACTCGAGAGTCGGGCGGCACCAGCCATCGGGAAGCTCATCGCGGTCACCCGTCAACTCATTGACTCCGGCGATACGGATCTCCTTGGCGGCATGTCGTCAGCGGAAATCACCGCCTGCAAGCAGCTGCTCATTAGCTCGATGAATCGAACCCCGGACGCGATCAATTCCGCAATTGTCCGGTCCAGACCCGAGTCAAGTGAAGCTATCTCGAAGCTCGACCTCCAGCCCCTCCGCCGATTCCCCAAGGCGGTCCAGGACACTCTTCTCCAACGTTTGGAGCGGTCAGCTGCGGTGCATGTTGCGTCGAGCAGCCACCGCGATGTTCCAAGGGGAGTCAACCTTGATGAGTGTGGACTGGTCGTAGCTGCCTATTCGAGCCCCAGCAGGAGGTTCATCCTCGGCAGCTGCGGTGTGGCGGTTCTGCCTGTTGCGGAAGATGACTTGGATGGCGACTGGTTACCCATCTCTCCCGATCAAGCCATCGGACTGTACGATGACTCCGCGAACATACGCCTTTTCAAAGACTGGGAAGGTCTGCGTTGCCGGATCAACGAGGCACTGGCCAAGCGCAGTAGATTCATCGCGGGAACCTCCAGAGGCTTGGTCAAGCGCACGCTCCAACGAGGCTAGAGACGGAATGCAGTGTGGACGGGTCCGCGGCTCTGGCTCCGCCCCCTCGCGAAGCACTGGAATCCACCCTCAACCGCCGAGCCCTACCCTCCAGCACGATCCGGGCGGCACGACGCTCCCTACGTAGTAACCGAACAGTTAGTCCATTTGGGGCCAGAGAGCACCTGCGAAATCCGCTTCGTATCGGCGGGAGGAATGGTAGGTATGCAGGCTTTTGGTGATATATAACTCGTTGTAAATAAATGATTTATACTGTTAGATAGGCGAGCCGTTCTGGCAGCAGGCCTATACGAACCTCGTGCGCTGGATCCTG
>JAPPDQ010000083.1 GCA_028875495.1 Chloroflexota bacterium | reverse complement strand
TAGCGCCGTGCTCGCTGTAGGAGCTGCACGTCTCAAGGTAGATGTTGGGACACTCCTGCGCCGCCGCGACGGCCTCCTGCTGCCCCTGCATGTTGTTGCCTGAGTGGGCGAGCACCCACGTGATGTTTGGGAACCGCTTTGCCAGGGGCACGAACAAGGGCGGCATGGTGAGGGTGTCACCATCTGAAACGTGAGAGGAATGGCTCATGATGACGATGCCCCGGTCGTCGCCCCACTCGTATATGGGCATATAGGACGGGTCGTCGATCGGCGCGCCGAGATAGTCGGGGTAGAGCTTGAGGAACTTCGCGCCGATCTCGTCGAACGACCGCTCAAGCTCCGAGATGGCCTCTTTGAGGTATCGCGGGGTGACGTACGCCACCGGCACGAAGCGGTCGGAGTTGGCCTGGACGTACCGCGCCACGGTGTCGTTGCTCCGCCGCACCTCGCCGTAGAAGATGCAGTTGACGCACGCCTTATCGATGCCCGCAGCGTCCATGAGCCGCAGGAACCGCTCCGGCGTGGCGTCCATGTGGTTGAGTCCCCACCTGCCGACGTGGGTGTGGAAGTCGATGACGGGAGTATTCAATGTGGCATTTCTCGCTTGTTCCGAATCGTGCGGGATATCCTACTACAATCGGGGGTTGTGCATCTTCCCATAAAGGAATGTCTCATGAGGGTTTCCACCCTCACCACCCGGAATGAAAATGGGAGCCGAGCGGAGGATGGGCAACCACAAGGGTTGCCCCTACGAGGGGTTAGCCGGGTTCTTATTTCAGAGGAATGACGAATTTATGGCCTAGTCAAGACGAAATGGTATTCGCTGCCCTCTGGCAACCTTTCGCACGGCCAATTCCGCGTGATGTAATACCATAAGGTGACCTCAGTTGCGGCGAGCAAGGAGAGTCGAATGCCCCTGGGCATCGAGGCGAACAGAGGCGACATTATCCTGATGGTCGGGACGCGGAAGGGCGCGTTCCTGCTCACCTCCGACCAAGCGCGCCGGAACTGGGCGGTGTCCGGTCCGCTCCACGCGGGGAGCGATATCTATCACATGGCTTACGACGACCGCGAGAAGGGGACTGTCTTCGTTGCGATAAACGACCCCATCTGGGGGCCGGAGATCCAGCGGAGCGAAGACCTCGGCGCGACATGGCTGAAGGCGGCACAGAATCCGAGATTCGCCGCGGTGCGAAGCGATTCCGTCAATCGGATATGGCACATCGAGCCCGGTAGGCCCGGCGAACCGGAGGTCGTCTATGCAGGGGTAGACCCGGCTGCCCTCTTCAAGAGCGAGGACGGCGGCGACACGTGGAGCGAGGTCGAGACGTTGACGGCCCACCCGACGCGCGACCTGTGGGAGGGCGGATTCGGCGGTCTTTGCCTGCACAGCATGGCGCTCGACCCGACCGATATCGACCGCATGTGGGTGGCTATCTCCGCCGTGGGGGTGTTCGGCACCGAGGACGGCGGAACGATCTGGTCGGCGATGAACGCGGGAGTGCGCGCCGACTTTTTGTCCGACCCTTTCCCGGAGTTTGGGCAGTGTCCGCACAAACTGCTCTCGCACCCATCCATGCCGGAGCGCCTGTACCAGCAGAACCACTGCGGCTTCTTTCGCAGCGAGAACGGAGGTCGGGAGTGGCGCGATCTCAGCGAGGGACTGCCCTCTCGGTGGGCCCTCCCTTTGGGGATTCATTCCAATGATGCGGACACGGTATACGTCGTGCCGGAGGACAAGGCGGTGGACGGCGAGGTCGGCGGAGGCAGACGCTACGTCACCGACGCGAAGTTCCGGGTCTATCGCAGCCGCAACGCCGGCGAGGACTGGGAGCCTCTGACCGACGGCCTACCCCAACGGAACGCCTATCTACACGTCATGCGCGAGGGGATGGCGACCGACTCGATGGACGAATGCGGCATCTACGTCGGCACGACGACCGGGCAGATTTTCTACAGCCGCAACGACGGGGACACCTGGGAGCTGCTGATCGACTACCTGCCGCCCATCAACTCCGTCGACTGCGGGACGGTGGTATAGGAGAGACTCTTCCAAGTAACTGATCAGGACAGGAGAGAGATTCACCGCAGAGAACACAGAGAGCGCAGAGTGGGGAAAGAGGTCGTCTTCAAGGCAGTTACTTCCACTTGTACGGCCCCGTGCGCGTGGCGTAACGCTGCTTTCAAGGCGAGGGGTCACGCCCCCAAGTCAATCTCAGCTCGTCCCCAGCGCTCTTGGTGCGCCTGTTTGAGCGCTGCGACTTGGGCAGCATACCGCTCCATCTGGATCGACTCCGTCGTCATGATGACGGCGTCCTCGCGGTTGTC
>JAPPDQ010000605.1 GCA_028875495.1 Chloroflexota bacterium | reverse complement strand
GGGCCCTTATTGCCGGTCGATTGGCGGCGTGCGCAAGGGAGGCATTCGATGGGCACCTCAAGCTGTGGCCACGGCTTGAAGAGGAGTCCTCCATCGACTTCCAGGGCCGCATGATGCATCACCTCGAAGTCGTGCTCGACGAGGTAGGCATCCCTCCGCTACGGGAGGAAATGGAGCGCTGGAACGCTGCCGACGGATTCTCGGCGCGTTGGCTTGAAGGTAAGGACGTTCGCGCTTTGGACGACCGGATTGCCGACGACGTTGTGGGGGCCGTCCTCCTTGAAAGACTCGGCATGGTGGACAGTCAACTGCTAACGAGGGCGCTGATGGATGCCGGCTGTCAACGGGGCGCGAGCATCGTCCATGACCGCGCGGTCAGTATCACGTGGTCTGGCGACCGGGCGCTTGGCGTGAGGACGGCAGGCGGCGAGGTAGCATGCCATACCGTCGTAGTCGCGATCGGCCCTTGGTCCGGAGCGGTGGAGGAGTGGACTGGCCTTTATGTTCCGGTCACGCCTCTCAAGGGACAGATCGTCCGGCTTGAAGGCCTGAGTCCTCCGCTGGAGTACCATGTAGCGGGGCCCGGCGCAGTAGTTCAGAAGGCGGACGGCAAGCTCTGGGCGGCGGCCACCGAAGAAGAAGCGGGGTTCGACCTTTCGACCACCTCGCAGGCGAGACAGGATCTGATTGAGAGAGCGGCGAGTGTCCTTCCCTCCGTGACACAAGCCCGCATCTTGGAGCAAACGGCCTGTCTCAGGCCGAGGACGCCCGACGGTCTTCCGATACTCGGCAAAGTCCCCGAACAAGACAACGTCTACCTCGCGACCGGCGGCGGGAAGAAGGGCGTCCTCCTCGCTCCGGCGATGGGCAGAGTCCTTGCCGATCTCATAGTGCGAGCCGAGACGCAACTGCCTATTAGGGACTTCGCCCCCGGGCGCTTCGCCGGCCTGAACTGACGGACGCGCTATGTCCCCTACTCGTACCGAAGGGCCTCCGCCGGATACACCTTCGACGCCTGTCTGGCCGGAATGTAGGTCGCCAGCAGGGAGAAGAAATACGTCACACCGAGAATGACTATCATCTGTATCCAGGGGATCGCGTATTGGATGGTGTCGAGTCCCTCGGAGTCGCGAATATCAAGGACTGCGTTGTATGAGAGAACGAGTCCGAGCACGGTACCGATGATGATGCCCAAGACGGCGACGAAGCTCGACTCGATCAGGAAGCTTAGCTGGATCATGCCCCTGCGATAGCCGACGGCCCTCAGCATGCCGATCTGCTGCCGCCGCTCGACCACGGCCCTGGTGCTTACTACTCCAAGCGCCGCGATTCCGACGAACAGGCCAAGCGCCATGAACCCGGTGAACAGCCGGAAGAAGCCTCGCAGCGCAGCCAGGTTTTCCCTCAGGACTTCATCGAGCACAACGGTCTGCATTCCGTTCTCTAAGAAGGCGCGTTCGATGTTCCGGGCGATGTCTTTTGATTCGTCAAGATCGTTGACTCTGAATCGATAGGTCGTGATGGGAATTGGGAACGGGGCGGCTTCGTCGACGGCGGTCTTGGAGCCGATCATGCCGAGGCCGACAAAACCGGTGTCATGGACGCGGTCGATGACGCCTATTACCGTCAAGGTCGTTTCCACGCGAGTATTCGGCTCACGCAGTTCAATCTCAATGGGCGACATTGACTCGTCGTCGTAGCCTACTTCGTGGAAGACGCGGGATATCTGCTCGCCCTGCTCGCCCTGTGTGTCGCTAAGCAACGATCCGCTTATGACGACGAGACTAGGGTCATCTCGCATGGCCTCGAATACGTCCTCCGTCGTGGAGCCGTATCCGTCGGCGATTAGCTTGAAGTCGTACTCGCTTGATTCGAGATACCCGTCATCCGCAGCAAGGAAACGGAGGCCGTTCCATTCCTGGTCATCGGCCTCGATCTCGCGTACCTGCATAGGTATCTGCGTATATCCGCCAATAGCCTCGAAGTCTGAGATATCGACGGTATCGATGCCATTGATTTCGGAACGGATGTCATCTATGGGTGTGGTGAAGTTGACGCTCCCCTCGATGTCCCATCCGCCCGTAGCAACCCTCGTCTCGACGAACTGCGTCCCGAAGGTGTCCGTGAGCACGGACATGACCGTAAGCGTGAAGATGACGAGCGCGAACATGGCCAGGGTCAGGCCGGTGCGGAACTTGGAGCTAAGGGGATAGGCTATCGCGGTCACCAGGACAGGACGGAGCTGCCGGAGGCGGATAGTGATGAAGTGAAGCGCTTGAAGGATCAAATCGGCGTTGTACATAACCGTCCAGACCGCCGCTCCGACCA
>JAPPDQ010000606.1 GCA_028875495.1 Chloroflexota bacterium | reverse complement strand
CACGCATCCGAGGCAAGTGGAGCACGAACGACAACCGCTACCTGAAAGAAGACGCGGGCAATATTGCTCCGTTTCTGCTTCGCATGAGAGAGGATGAAGCCAGTTATTACCAACGGATCGTCGACACGGTCCGCCTGATTCTTCCCTTCTTCTCCGACTTCGAACTGGAACCCGAGAACGGACATCTACTGCTTGTCTGGCGTGAGCGAAACAGTGACCAAGTGTTCGATGTTTCGCAGGCTTCGGACGGCATGCTGCGGGTCATAGCCCTCGTCGCGCTTCTCCTTCAACCCGAAAAGAGCTTGCCGGACGTTTTGATACTGGACGAACCGGAACTGGGGCTCCACCCCAGCGCCATTACCGTGATCGGGGGGCTGATACGGGCCGTGTCCACGAAGGCCCAAGTTATTGTCGCCACGCAGTCCGCGGCGCTCGTCGATTGCTTCGAGGCTGCGGACATCGTCGTTGTCGAGCGTGAAGACCGTAAATCCGTATTCCGGCGGCTGGATGCTGAGGTCCTGGGAAACTGGCTCGAAGATTATACGCTTTCCGAATTATGGGACAAGAACGTGCTCGGGGGAAGACCGTAATGGCCGTAAGGCTGCACTTCATCGTCGAAGGCCAAACCGAAGAGACGTTTGTAAACCGTACTCTGGGCCCACATCTTGGGAACCTGTCGATCTGGGTAAAAGCCCGGTCTGTCATGACAAGCCGTAGGCGCGGCGTCGAGCATCGCGGAGGCATCGTGAACTATGCGAAAGCGAAGAACGATATCAATGCCTGGGTCATGGAGGACAGAAACAGGGACGCGCGCTTTACGACCATGTTTGATTTGTACGGGCTTCCGCCGGACTTTCCCGGCTACGAAGATGCCCTGAAAGCGAGCAATCCTTATGACCGCGTCAGGGTTTTGGAGCACGCCCTTGAAGAAGACATTTCTGACCCGCGGTTCATTCCTTATCTTCAGCTTCACGAATTCGAGACGCTATTGTTGTCCGATCCCCGGAAACTCGGCTTGCAGTTTGTTGATCGCAGTGTCGGGATACGGAAGCTCGTGAAGATGGCTTCCGGTTTCGAGTCGCCGGAGCACATCAATGATGGAATCGACACCGCCCCGTCGAAGCGAATTACTGATGCAGTACCGGAATACGGAGGAATGAAGCCATCCGCAGGTCCCATTGTGGCGGAGAAGATCGGATTGTCTGCTCTGCGATCGAAATGTGCACATTTCGGAGAGTGGATCGGCAAATTGGAAGGTCTTGCATAGGGATTGCGACTTCGGGTGAAAGAGACGGAAACAGTCACCGAGGCCACTGAATGCGGCCCTTGAGCGGCTCATCGCGGGCCACCTGAACCAATGCGCTATGTGCCGTGGTGGACGAAGGCCGAGCCTTGTAATCTACACCTTGACGGCAAGACAGGCACCGGGGCTTGGCAGGCTACAGCCTGTTGATTTTATTCTTGTTCTGCCCTTCGATGGATATATTGACAGAAACTCTCCATGGTCTCAGACACCGCTGAACTTGGCCTCGAACGTCTCATTTGCACGGCGCTGACAGGCCATCCCTGCGATTCGCAGCGCAAGGGCGTGGGGGTAAAGGTGCGCCTCGGCAACGACAGCGGTGGCTGGAGTTGCGGCAACCCGGAGGACTATGACCGTGAGTTCTGCGTCGATCAAGTCCAACTGACTTGCTTTTTGCACGCCACGCAGCCGGTCGCCGCCAAATTGCTGGCGCTGGAAGAGGATGGCCCGACGCGACGTAAGTTCCTGGCACGGCTGCAGGGCGAGATCTCCAAGCGCGGCACGATCGACGTGCTGCGCCACGGCGTCAAGCACGGCGCGCACGGCCTCGACCTTTTCTACGGCACGCCGTCGGCTGGCAACCCACAGGCGCAGGAACTCTTCAAGCAGAACCGTTTCAGCGTCGTTCGGCAGCTTCGCTACAGTCGCGACGAGACCCAGCGGGCGCTTGACCTGGGTCTGTTCATCAATGGCCTGCCGATCTTCACCTTCGAGCTGAAAAACAGCCTTACCAAGCAGACCGTCGAGGACGCCGTAGAGCAGTACAAGCGCGACCGCAACCCCCGCGAGGAGCTCTTCAAGTTCGGACGCTGCGTGGCGCACTTCGCGGTGGACGACCACGAGGTGCGGTTCTGCACGCACCTCAAGGGCAAGGGTTCGTGGTTCCTGCCCTTCAACCAGGGCTGGGACGATGGTGCCGGCAACCCGCCCAACCCGGATGGCCTCAAGACCGGCTACCTCTGGAAGCGGATCCTCACCCGCGACGGGCTGACCAACATCCTGGAGAACTACGCGCAGGTCGTCGAGACCAAGGACGAG
>JAPPDQ010000612.1 GCA_028875495.1 Chloroflexota bacterium | reverse complement strand
GGGAGACTCAGGCCGGTGGCCCCGGGAGAGAGCGTCATTCAGGTGGGGGAAGACACCGAGGCAGGTGATACCGTAATTCCGAAGGGGCAACTCATCAGGGCGCAGGACGTTGGGGTGCTCTTCGGTCTAGGCATCACACAGGTCGCGGTCGCTGAACGGCCAAGGGTTGCGATCATTTCCACAGGCGACGAGTTGGTTCCGCCGGAGGGGTCTCCCGGTCCCGGACAGGTGCGGGACATCAACTCGTACAGTGTGGCGTCTCTTGTAGAAGATGCAGGGGGAGTACCCGTACACATCGGTCTGGTACCGGACGACTACGAGGTACAGCGACAGGCGGCTGTGGACGGCTTGGAGCAGGGCGACATTCTCGTATTTTCTGCAGGAAGCTCCGTGAGCAGCAGGGACATGACCGTGCGAGTGCTGGACGAACTGGGCCCACCGGGAGTGCTTGTACACGGCATCGCCCACAAGCCCGGCAAGCCTACGATAGTGGCCCTTCTGAACGGGAAGCCCGCATTCGGGCTTCCCGGCAATCCGGTCTCGGCCATGGTCGTATTCGGCATACTCGTTCGGCCTGTGATACAGGCGCTCATGGGCCGGACGGAGGCTCCGGTCATACGGGGCGTGCATGCGCGGCTAACCAAGGACATCCGGTCGGCGACGGGACGTGAGGACCATGTGCAGGTCAAGCTCATGGAAGGCGAGGATGGGATGCTCGCCGATCCGGTGTTTGGGAAGTCCAACCTCATCAGCACGCTCGTGGAAGCGGACGGCGTGGTGATCGTGCCGCTGGACGACGGGGGACTCTACGCGGGCGACGAGGTCTTCGTAAGGTTATACTAGCGGCTATGCACAAGCATGGCCGCGACTACTACCTGAGCGACATTCCGCTCGACGAGGCTATCCGGAAATTCGACCGGGCCTTAGCCGATGCCGGCGCGTTGCGGCACACCCCGTCAGAAACCGTTCCCCTCGACCGGGCGAACGGCAGGGTCACGGCTGAACCCGTCTGGGCCGAACGTTCCTCTCCACACTACGACGCGGCAGCGATGGATGGCGTGGCAGTGCGCGCGGCGGATACGGTGGGCGCGTCCGAGACGAGCCCCCTGAAACTGTCCGTCGGAGCGCAGGCGGTGTGGGTGGACACGGGAGACCCGATGCCGAGGGACGCCGACGCCGTGATCATGGTCGAAGATGTGCAGGAAACGGACTCGGAGACGATTGAGATATACGCCCCCGTGTCGCCGTACCAGCACGTGCGCGCACTGGGCGAAGACATCGCGGCAGCGGAGCTGGTACTGCCGCAGAGTCACAGACTCCGTCCGCACGACCTCGCGGCGTGCGCGGCGGCGGGGCTGACCGAAGTCTCGGTCCGGATCCCACCGAAAGTGACTATCATCCCAACGGGCAATGAACTGACGCCTATCGGCCAATCGCCCAAGCCCGGGGAGATCATCGAGTTCAACTCGATGATGCTCGCGGCGATGGTGGAGGAGTGGGGAGGGGTCGCGACGAGACATGCTCCCGCGCCGGACGATTTTGATCTCCTAATACGCACAGTATCGGCGGCAGTCTCCGAGTCGGACATCGTGATCGTCAACGCCGGTTCGTCGGCGGGCGCGGAGGACTACACGTCGAAGGTGGTGTCGCATCTGGGAGAATTGGTAGTACACGGGGTGGCGATCAAGCCCGGTCATCCGCTCGTGCTGGGGGTCGTCGAGTCGAAGCCGGTGCTGGGGATACCGGGATACCCGGTGTCAGCGGCGGTGACATGCGAGAAGTTTCTCCGTCCCTTGATCGAGCGGATGTTGGGAACACCGGAACAAACGCGTGAACGGAGTCAGGCCGTCATGAGCCGGAAGGTGCACTCCTCGCTGGGCGAGGACGAGTTCCTCCGCGTTCGGCTTGGGCGTGTTGGGGAGAGGACGATTGCGGCGCCGATACAACGTGGGGCGGGGGTGGTCATGTCGCTCGTGCGAGCCGACGGGATCGTCACCGTTCCAAGGTTCAGCGAGGGCGTGGATGCCGGGGAGGAGGTGGAGGTCGAGCTTCTGCGTCCCGTCGAATCGCTCGACTCGACGGTGGTCGCCATCGGCAGCCATGACGTGACGCTCGATCTCATAGCATCGGAGCTTCGACGTGTCGATCGGAAGATGACGCTTGCGTCGTCTAACGTTGGGAGCCTCGGCGGACTGCTGGCGCTCAGGCGAGGCGAGGCGCACATAGCGGGGACGCATCTGCTGGACGAGGAGACGGGTGAGTACAACGTCTCGTTCGTGCGCCGGTATGTGCCGGACGAGGATATCGTGCTCGTTACTCTCGTTCATCGAGTACAGGGGCTCATCGTGCCCCCTGG
>JAPPDQ010000204.1 GCA_028875495.1 Chloroflexota bacterium | reverse complement strand
TGGATGGCGATGTCAAGAACGCCATCGTCCTCGATGAGGAGCCTGATCCAGCCCTCGTGCAGCAGGTCGTTGAACGAGGGTACGCGCCTGATCTGAACGAACATGAGCTTGAGAGGCTGGGCCGGGATCCGTTCCTGATTGCCTACGCCCTCGTGAGTCCCACCAGCCGCTGCGTAGTCACGACGGAGGTGTCCAGGCCCAGCAAGAGACGGGCGAACCGAAAGGTTCCCGATGTTGCCAGGAGGTTCGGGATTACGTCGCTGGACCCGTTCAAGTTCACGCGTGCGCTGGACTTCACGACCGATTGGCGGAAGTCGGCGCAGTGATCTTCGGGGGAATCCTCGCGCGTTGCCGGTCGGGCGTGACGAGAGAATACCCGATCCTGCACTTCGTCGTCGTGCTGCTGAGCGGTCTGGGGACCGGTATGCTGTCCGCCGGTTGCCAAAGCCTCCCGAGCGATGCCGGCGAGGCCATGACCTTCCATTTCGATTTCGATGAGGGACCACAGGGATTCGTCGCGGGCTTCGCCGACTATCCTCCTGCCCATGAGGAGATCTCGAATTGACATCGGGGCACCGGGCGCTCCCATCGCCGCTGGGGTCGCAATCCGGGCTGTTCATTTCCGGGGTCAACAGGAGTGACGATCTGTTCATGTTCTTCAACCCATCGCCGGCCTGACCCCCGGCGCGAGCTACGCCGTCGAGGTCAGCGTGGAAATCGCGACCAAGCACGCCGTCCGGTTTGCTTCGGAGTCGGCGGCGCGCCGGGTGAGAGCGTCTGGATCAAGGCCGGCGTGACCGCCGAAGAACCGATTGCGGTCTTGGATGATTCCTACCTGCGCATGAACATCGATATCGGAAGTCAATCCAACAGCGGCACCCAGACGGTGGTGCTCGGCAACCTAGCCAATTCCCGGTCGTGCGAGCAGTCTCCGGAATCGGAACTCAAGGCCTTGGGGAGCGAACCGATACCGGCAGGCATCTCCGTTCCTGCAGATGGCCGCGCCTGGCTACTGATCGGTGCCGATTCGGGATTCGAGAGCCGGACGGATGTGTATTTCACCCCCGTGTCGGCGACGTTGACGCCGAATCCGCGCGTGTGATCGGCATGACGGGAGGCAATGGCCGTCGGATCTTCGGCAAGGATGGTCGTTGGCGCTGGCGACATCACAAAGCTCGCGGTTGACGCAATCGTCAACGCCGCGAATTTCGCGGAAGAATCGGCTAAGCGCTCTCCGACAATCAAGTGGCCACTCATTCACCTCCGAATTCTCGATCGGACTCTCCCGATATCGCGAGCAAGTGCCCGTGACACATTTGGCCATTCAAATGCCGCACCACTTAGCCCCGCTTCTCGCCACTGCGAATCAAGGTAGCTGCTAAAGCGCTCTGTCCGATCCAATCTGCCGCCAATTGACTCGACAACTTCCAGTTCACCCCGCACCACCGGATCCAATACCCTCGTATCAACTATCATCGCGTCGACATAAGTAAATAGTCCGGCCATTCTCTGCAGATGATACGCCCCCACTGGTGTCACGCGAATAGTATCGGGCACATCCCCGCTACTGATACTTCCGCGCGCCTCCGCTTCCAGGAGTGCTGAGCGGTAGGCCTTCGCGAGCGCCGAATCAATTTGACCAACCGTGAAGTCATATCCCTGAAGTCGCTCGTATACCCAAGCCGTTTCCACAAAACCATCGTTCCTGCTGGAAGTGCGTGGATCACCCAATAGCGCCAGTAGACATGGGAGAAGAAAGTGCTCCTTTCCGTCGAGGTGGCTGATATCGAAAAGGTTGGCTATTGGCGATCTGGACGGATCATAGTACTCGCTTTCCCCATGAATGACAGCTCGCAGGAACTCATGAAGAGGGATCACGTAGTTCCCGCCTCCATCCTCGATATCCAATATCTTCCCGGTGTCCACGTGCCCACTACCGAAAAAATCCTTAACAAGATCCAGCGCGCGACGGACGTTCCCGGCCGCAATATTGTCGATCGCTACTACTAAATGTCGATTCCGATCCAAGGATCTCAGAAACACCTTCAAGACCGTCTCGAGGCTGGCGAGATTCACACCAACTTCCTCTCCAAGGGCTGAGATCGGCACCTCCCCGCGCGCAAGCCGAAGGGCAAAGGTCAATCGCCTCTGAAGAACCAAGTCAATTCTGGGTGGAGAAATCGTAAACGCCTTAGGATGATAGCCACTGAGCGTCCCTGTCCTTTGTGATTCGTGAAATGTCCCGGGACGCAGCGCTAGGAAAACCGTTGTGGGCCAGTTTTCCGCGATCTCCTGTGAGATCAAGAACGCCTCCTGCTGAACTCTTTCATATCTCTGATCTGTGTTGTCAATGAAAG
>JAPPDQ010000071.1 GCA_028875495.1 Chloroflexota bacterium | reverse complement strand
CGGACCCAAGGGTGACTGGGAGCATCAGAAGCCCACGGACAAGCAGCGAGACCAAATCACGGTGCTGGGAGGCGACCCATCCTCCGTGCGCACTAGGAGAGCAGCAGCCGACCTCATTGATGGCTTGGTTGAACGTCAGCGCCGTTCGCCACTCAACCCCTACAGCTTGGAGAAGCGTGGCGAGAGGCTTGGGGGCGCGGCGGGCGGGGATTGGAAATCGGCCCACTACAGCTTACTGGCGGGACTGCGGTTGGACCTCCAGCGGTGGATCGATTCCAATCTCGATAGCCTGAGAGCCAAGCTCAGTGACTCAACGGGGCCGAGGTTTTCCACGCAAGCCTACGGACCTGAAGACTTTGTGCGGGACGCAAGGCTACAACTGGAACGGCTGCGCGTATGGCGGCAACACGGAGAATCGGGGACTCTCCCACCCGAGGCTCTCGATGATGTCAGCCCTATTGACGAACCAACATCCATCAACAGACGGAGCTCAGTCAAAGAAAAGGAGAGCCAGCTGCAACGTAGTCCGTCAGTTGGCGATCAGCCTAGCACCACACGTGCACTTCTTAACACAATGGTCGCTTTGGTTGTCTTTGAGGCTTTGGCCAACATTGTCCTATTGATGCGAGCGCTGCCGGGTGGTGCGTTGGCCGCATTTGTCCTGGCTCTCCTCGTATCCCTCATAAACGTTGGCGGCATTGGCATCAGCGTCGGCCTTCTTGTGTCGTGGTTGGGGCGGAAGGGGATGCGTCGAATGCAGCGGCTCGGCTTTGCGGCTTGGCCGGTGCTTGCCTTGGGTTTCAATCTAGTAGCAGGGCGCCACAGAGAAGCTTACGCACGCGTGGTGGCTGCCATCGACCAAGATTCGACTGTCGCCGCGAGTCCCCCTCTCCCCAGCAGCTTTCTTCCAGAGATATCCTACAATCCATTGACCTGGGAGTTCGAGGCTCTCTTGTTCGCTCTGCTTGGCACGTTTCTGTGTGGCTGGGGATTTGCCAAGGGATTCGGATTCAGGCACGGTAGTTGGTCGGATGAGCCAGGCAAGTTGTCGAATGGCGGGGGTGGCGAGAAACGCCCCGGTCCTCGCAGCGGCGATCCGCGCCGTCGAACCGCTCTTTCCGCCTATCAATCTGTACTGCGGAGATACAGGCAACGTATCACAGCGCTGCGCGACGCGGTCGCAAGTTGGTATCGAACTCTCGATCAAGATCGCCGGGACGTGAGCGACACGGTAAGTATGTTAGAAGAGCAACAGAACAGGCAAGCATGTATCGACTGCATGGAGCACGCTTTCATCACCGCCTACAACAATTCACATGCTGAGAAGATCTCGCTTCAGGCGGTCGAAGCTCACCGGATGGAAAGGTATCCGGAGCCACTTCTGGTCGGCCCCTCAGACCGAAGCGTCTTGGAAGAAGCCACCGGGCTGATCTCCAAGTGGCATGAGTCCGGACGATCTCAATTCGAGGGGCATATTACAGAGACGCAAGAGCAGTTGACCGCTCTTTGGGCGAAATACGAGCCCTTGATACTCGGGGCCGGGAACGACGCGAAACCGCCAAATCATAACAGCGGCAACCCATGAGAATCATCCGAGAGAACCGAGGCTTCGCGTTCGCCGTTCCGACCGTCTTTCTAGTGGTCGTGGCGCTGTGGTGGTTCGACAACATCAAGGTATACCCGCCGACCTACTGCCCTGAACCAACAGTACCGCAGACGGTGATGCGTGCTCTAAGTCCGGGGCATACGGTGATCCTGGTTGATACGTCGAACGAAGTGTCACGCGAGGATGGTGCGCGGGCAGATGCGCTCATCGATGAATGGACGAAGAACGACACCGCGGCACCGTTTTTGCAGCGGTTATCGGTCTATTCGTTGCCGCAGCAGGTAGATGACTTGGGTGGGCCACATAGCGAACCCATGTGCATACCTAAGGAGGGTGACGAATACAGCTGGCTCTACGAGAACCAGACAATGGTCCAGGCACATTTTCTCAACTTTCTGTCCCAGCTAAAGGCCGTTTTTTGGGATACTGTGGGGAAAGGTGAGGCGGACCAGTCTCCTCTTGTTGAAACGATGGCGCAGCTGAGGGAACAATATGACGATATCGATTCCTTCGTGCTCGTGTCGGACATGCTTCAGCACACGCCGATGTGGAGTCACTACAGGAAGACCGGTGATCTTGGTGCAGTGGAGGCGACGTGCGATCAGGTTAGGGCTTTAGGTCGTTTGAAGAAGGTCTACGTATACTACATCGACCGCGAACTGCCGACCATTCAAGCGTCGGCGTGGCCGGACGAGTGGTGGGCAAACTGCCTGGCGGGGGTTGGAACCGAGATGCTCAACGGGATATAGCCC
>JAPPDQ010000054.1 GCA_028875495.1 Chloroflexota bacterium | reverse complement strand
ATCTACTCTCAGTAAGTCGTCCGAGACCAGGACATTCTTGAGGCTGTTTCTTGCCAGTGTGGCCCGCCCAACAGTCCCAGAGCGCGTCACCAGAATCGTTCCAGGCGCCACAAAGCGCTGCGAGACAGCATCGGTGTGACCTAGGGAAAGCCATTTTCGCGGAAGGGGTCGAAGGTCAAAGACCTGACTCGCTGTCAGGAATGCCGTACCGAAGTCGCGGCCGACCTCAACGCCCTTCAGTCGAGGGGGGAGCGAAATCTGGGTTACGTCCTTGAGGGGCACCCAACCTTGGGGCTTCGCTTGGATTGCAGTTCGGGTTCTGAAGCCGGGGGCGAGAAGGCCCTCCGCCTCCATCCGGCGGGCGCCGCCCACAAGCAGCGATGCTGATACCGAGACTGCATCGGCCGTGTGCCACGGCCAGTCAATTCGATTCTCGCGGGGCGCCGTTAGCCTTGCTCGAACAGCCATTCTCTGAATGTTTGGGCGATCTGAAGAGTGTTGTCGTCTATGACTTTCCTGCGAACGCGCCGCCGCTTATACACTGGGCGGCCACCAACGTACTCCTTGGTCATCTCTTCCCGCTCTTCCACGATTTCATTTCCTCTCTCGTCGCGAACATAGGTCACCTTGCCTCGCTTGTTGTGCCCGATATGATCCGCAACAGCCATAAACACACGATAGTTGCTAATCCTTCCGGCCGCGGTCTCCAGAGCTACTTCTGCATCTGTTTTTCGCTCCAGGATGAGCACACTGGTTTGCACACTGACATGGGGTTGGAAGGTGTCTGGGTGCAGGCTGACGCTTGCAAGAACGCGAGTGTGTCGCAGGATCCATTCCCGCACATACCCGAGGCCAGGTGATCCGAGGATGCCATTGGGGACTACAATGGCACACCGTCCACTCCCCGGTTTGAGGAACCTTACGCAGCGCTCGATGAACAGGATTTCGGGTGGCTGCTCATTCTGGACCCTAGCTGTCTTTGTCCATGAGTCGTCCGCCTCTGTGTACCGCCAGCTGTGACCTAAGTCGTATTCCTCAAGAATGGAAGGGTCGTCGATGGGGATCTTGGACCCGAACGGAGGGTTCGTGAACAGCAGATCGACCTTCCCCATGATCTCGCGGGAACGCAAGTCATCGTCCCAAGTGATGGACGCCTTCAGAGAGTTTGCCTGGAAGAGCCCTCCGGTTCCGTCGTTGTTCATCACCATGTTCATTTTCGACGCCCTTACGAGGTAAGGGTTGAGATCCATCCCGACAACACATGTCTGGGCAAAGCGCTGGACGCGTGCTCGCACTGCGGTCTCGGCTCGCTCGACGTCGCCCCACCGCTCCGTCTCCGCAGTGCGAATCTTCTCGATCACGTGGTTCATCGCAGTAATGAGGAACCCGCCGGTTCCGCACGCGGGGTCAAGTACTAGATCCCCCTCCGAAGGATCGAGCATCGCGACCGCCATTTGACAGATGTTTCGCGGCGTGAAGAACTCTCCACGGTCACCGCGTAGGTTGGACCCGACGATCTCTTCATAGGCTCGTCCCTTTACATCGATGTCGCTTTCCAGGAGTGAGTACATCTGAAGCTGGCTCACGATGTATGCCAACACCTCAGGGTTGAGCTCAATGAGTTCGTTCGCTTGAAAGATCGTCGGATACTCTGCCTTAACCTCCCTGAACAGTGTCTCTAGGCGTTTCTTGGCCTTGAGCCGCCCGTTCAGACCATCGCGTTCCCTCGACGTCGTATAGCACGCGACCTCTTGGGAAAGGCGCTCGTCGTGAATCTTGCAAAAGATGACCTTGAGCAATTCCCAAAAGGCCTCAGGCTTCTGTAGGCCCTGATTCCCCGCGATGTAGTTGTGGCACCTCCGGAACGCGAAGAGGAGTGCATCAGAGGAGGCGGCCTTCAGTTGATCAAAGCGGGGGCGCTCAACTTCTTCCTCGGTCCTATCCTTGCCGGGAATGTCTGGGATCTCTTCGAAGCCCACCATTCCTGCGGAGTCCACTCGCTTGTAACAGAAGCGCTCTATGCCATTAGTCCACATCCCGTACAACACATTGGGGCACGCTGACATATAGCTCTGCAACTGCCCGACTCCGTCCTTACGACCGGTTGCCTTCGCCTTGGCGGACTTACATTCAATGATGACTCGAGCTCTGTCTTGGGTGTGGGGATCGCCCTCGTCGAAAACGGCCAGGTCTGCTCTAGGTCTCTTGGACCCCAGGCGCAATCCGAACTCGACCGAGACATCGCTCTTCCGGTAGCCGTATTCTCGGACGAGTGATTTGGCGATTTCCTGCCGGACGTATTCCTCAGGAGTTTCCTTTCGCTGTGTGGTCTCGTCGATATAGTCGAGGATCCTGCCCTGCTGCACG
>JAPPDQ010000463.1 GCA_028875495.1 Chloroflexota bacterium | reverse complement strand
CTGTCCCTGCGCTGGTTGTGCTGCGTGTATGTGAGCCTGTAGTGTGCGGGAAAGTCCGGAGGTTCGGCTCGCTGTTCGTCAGGACCGTTCGTGATCCGCAGGGCGAGGCCAGTCGGCAGCGAAAGCACAAAGTCCGTCTGCGAGTCGTCTGCTCTCAGAAACCACCGCCAGCTATCAGAGCGCCAGTCATACCCAACGACGATGGTCACGGGGACGGGTTCCGGCACCTCCTCCTCGTCGACCGTTTGTTGGGAAAGATCCTCCGGGTCTGCAGTATCAATCGCCTCCGGCCAATCTGGATCTGGGTCCATGTCCTCGAACACGAGCATGGCTTCGACGTTGCCGTTCTTACCGGCGAGTCCCGCTTCTGTGAAGTTACAGCTTCCAACGGCCGAATAGGTGCGATTTCCATGGCGAATCCAGTAGGCTTTCATGTGCCGGAAGCGATCGTCCTTTCTCTCGGCTTCACTTCGCCTGACCTCGGCGATGTCCCCGAGAGCATCATGCTGACTCTTCGACAACCCAAGCGACTTGCGATCGGCGCGCATGGCGGGGACGAGGACCGTCCGGGTTGCGCCGAACTTGCGGACCATCTCTGGCACGCTGCCCCAGTATGGGCTGTACACCCAGAGTTCCGCCGGGCGACGGGAACGGTCCATCCTGAGGAAGGATGGTAGCCCCTCCGTGTCGACGACGGACGAGTAGAAGTGTGCGTACAACGTTCCTGACCAAGGCATGGCACCGTCGTCGCGGAACCGGTAGCCGCTCGGCATGTGGGCAAGCGACGCTCGAACAACTGCTACGGCATCTCTGTCGTCGGGCCCTTCGCCCAGATTTGCGTATGTCTGCAACCACGCGAGAAGCCCATCGAGGCCATGCCAAGCCTGTTGAGTCTTGGTGTGGATCCATGCTTCGGCGAAGGACTCCGCGTTGCGTCCCCAGCCGGACAACGAGAGATTCGCCGACGAGACGGCAAGGTATACCCAGGTCGTCTCATCCTCCGCGGATCCGGCAATGATCACCAGTTTCGGATGGAACAGCCGACCGCGCAGCGGAACGGGCCGCGCAACGTAGCGGAACTTCCCGGAGACGCGGGGAGCCACTGTAGGGTCATAGAAGACCGTGCAGGCCGTCTCCGCCAGTTGCCCGTGCAGTTCAGCGTTTCGCGCGGCAGCGGTCGTTGCTTCGACCGCGAGAATCGCGGGCAGCGCCTGTTCTTCGAGGAACTGGCCGTGGAGATTGAAGGTGGTGAGCACGATGCCTTCTCGACGGGCGAAGTAGCCCGTCGCCCGCTGGATGCGCTCGCGGATGGTGCCCAAGCTGCTCAAGTCCCGAGTTCCTTTAGTTGCCAGGCAATACTGGACAGTGGTCGCAAGTAGTAGTCGTTGCGCCACGGCACACCGACTCTCAGATCACCGTCATCCGGTTCGGCGACTTGGACATCGCTGTGCAACGTGCCTTGGTCTTCCCAAACCCAGAGCGCGCGTTCGCGTTCTTTGCATACGGCCTCGTGGAGCGACAACACGGAGCGCGCCAGATCCGCAGTGCTGGAAGTGTCGATGGTCTGATAAAGGCGGTCCTCCCTGGTCCCTGTGCTCGTTCCTGCGTTCGTGCCGGAACGTGCGAACGCCTCTCGTGCCTGCTGGATCTCTCCCAGTTGCACGGGCAGGAAACTCGCTACGGCGTCCAGCGGGGTGCCTTTCGCGCAACACAAGCGATAGAAGATGCTCTCCAGGACCGCGAGCAGGTTTTCGCAATCGATCATCCGATCCAGAACCGGGCGATAGCCATGGAGTTCCTTTGCCGCCCGTGCTAAGAAAAGCCGGTGGTGCAGTTCTCCGGAACGGACCAGCCTGTTAGCGAGTGCCTGATTGAGATTGTGGCCCTCGATGAGCGTTTCCCGGAGGTGACTCCGTAGCGGAACCTCGTCAAAGGTCCTGCGCAGGGCACCCGGGACCGGATTCCTGCCGTCGGTGGGCAGACTGACGGTTTCGCCGTGCATACCTCGATCAAGCAGTTCGAGGAGCCGATCGAGAGCCGCATCGCGCAGGCGGGAAGTTGCATGGGTCGCCACCCCAGTGTCCTCGGAGAGCCATGCCATATTGGCGTCGAGCAACCCCGCTCGCCTGGCTGCGCCTCGGTACAGCCCCCAGATCCCGTTCGCCAACTGCGCTCCGAGCAGATGCCACTGGGTATCTGACACCGAGATGCAGGGGGTCTCGTCAAGGCGGGCCCTCACGCGTCGCGCACCCGGGAGAGGCCAATCGCCATCAGGCGAGCCGACCGTCCGGGCAAACGCCTGCTCTACGAGGATGAAGAACTCCGGCAGCCGCTCGGGAGGTTGGGGTGCCCGCTCTACGAAGATGGTCCACAGACGGAA
>JAPPDQ010000423.1 GCA_028875495.1 Chloroflexota bacterium | reverse complement strand
CGTCCCCCGGAGCCCGCCTCCCTGGGCACCAATCAACACGCGACTGGCCCGGCCCAAGGGCAGCTCCGTGCCTTGAGCGAGGGCAACCGCAGTCGTGGATTGGCACCGCTGCAACTCATCGAGCGCGCCGATCTCAAGTCCCGATTCGTAGCTGCCGAAGGCCGGTTCTTTCCCAGTTCCCCGGAGGCGCTCAATACCTTCCTCTCGCTGTTCTTGGCGGATGGACGGGGGGAGTTGCCGAGGAACGATTTCTTTACGTTGCTCCAAGAAATCGTTCCAGTGAGTGGTGCCAGATCTAGAGCCGCTGCCGCCGGCCGAGCTATCTCGGCCGCAGCCCTCACGACGGCATTTGCTTTGCGGAAATGGGCAGATCTGGATAACCACGCGGAGATTGCGATGGGCTGGATTTGCTACGCTACTCAGGTCCTCAGGGCAGCGGAACGATATCGGCTCGGTCGGTCACACTGGGAGAAACCCTACCGATTGGCTCTGGAGGAAGCCCGTCGTCACGCTAGACATCTCCTCGATGAGGCGAGCGCAGCTGACGACCTTACCGTACCTGGTTTTGCCGAACCGCTTGTCTACGCGCCGCGCGTGGTCAAAGTGTGTGGTTTGGTGTCGGCTTTGACGATTTCGGAGCGGATCGAGTTCGGTGTCCATCGTGCCGACCGCAGACTAGCGGGCCAGCTTGTATTGCGAGAACTCGA
Source organism: Chloroflexota bacterium (assembly GCA_028875495.1). Classification (GTDB taxonomy): domain Bacteria; phylum Chloroflexota; class Dehalococcoidia; order Lucifugimonadales; family VXLM01; genus VXLM01. The sequence goes on along the minus strand of JAPPDQ010000423.1, from coordinate 1,683 downwards.
CTGTCTCCGAGTCTTGGGAGAGGTGCAGGCCCCGGACTACTTTCTTGCCACCTTGGCAGTAGGGGAAACAGGGAACTACCGCGTTGCAACTTCAATGCTCTTTCGTTGGGTGAACGGCGTGGCAACCGCGAATCGGGTCGGTTCGACGGCAGCCCTTCCAGATCCCTACTACTCTGTTGAGCAAATCCTTCACGGCAGCCTGCCTCCAGAGGGTGCCGTCCTTGCCGATAAGGACTTCGCTGGGAGCGCCTATACGGTGCACATCGGTGTACGCTGGGCTGTGAGACGCTTGTGGCGTCAACGTCTGAACGCCAGTTGGGGCAACATAAGTCGAATTAGTCATTATAGTTTTGAACCCAGTGTGCCTAGCGATTATCTCGCGCAAAGGACTAGCCGCGGCGAACTGAAGAGTCGGTTCTATCCAATCCCGACGAGTTGGTCCGCGCTTCGCGCCGAGGCCGAGGAATGTGATTTCTCTCCGCTGCCACGCGTATTGCTGAAGTGTCCGGAATTCGTCCCGTTTTTTTGTCTCTCCCTGCCGCACCGGTTCAACAGCAGAGTTGCGGACCTCCTGGACCGACTGGCCTCCCATGGCCAGGTGTCGTGACGCTGGGTTTGCAGCCATGCGCGGTGAGGCCGGCTCCGCAACTTCTACCGCCTCATCGGGAAGAATTCACGCCGCGCCCTTCCCACACAGCTCTTCCGCGACATCCTGGACTACGAGCTGGAGGCGCTGGCCGAGGCCGGGAGGGTCGCAGAACTAGTTTTCCCTCTACGCCATCAATCCCTTCCAGGGCCACCCCTGCTATTTTACAGGTATCATACCCTGTAAATACACAGGGTCATACCCCTCTATTATAGGGGGCAAGCCCTGACATTCTCGATGCACCATTGACACCCCGCCGCGGGGGCCTTTGGAGGAAAATGTTGCGCGGGCGGAACCGAAGCCCTATTAAGTCTGCCGTTTTGCCTGCTGACCGTATCCTCTTTGAACGAGATCGCCGTGCCGACCGATCAGAATTATGGACCCGTTTTGGCGGCGTCACCCGACGCGACGCCCATCGTTGGCTCGACTCGACCCGTGGTGAGGGTGCTCCTGGTGGATGACCACGCCGTGGTGCGCGCCGGTCTGAAGACACTGCTCAATGCCCCTGAGCGGGTGGAGATCGTGGGCGAAGCATCGTCGGGAGAGGAAGCGGTGGAAAAGGCGGGCACCCTGGAACCGGACATCGTCGTCATGGACCGGGCGATGCCGGGGATGGACGGAATCGAGGCAACGCAGCGGATAACCGAACTCAAGCTCGGAGCGAAGATTCTGATTCTCGTGGTCCACGACGAGGACGAGTTCCTTGCGCCCGCCCTCAAGGCAGGCGCGACGGGCTTCTTGAAGACGTCCGTTGTCCAAACCGACCTCATCGGCGCCATAGCAACCCTCGAGCGCGGACATTCCTATTTGCCCGAAAAGGGAACTGCCCGCCTCGTTCAGGGGAAGACGCAAGGCAACGCGACTGGCGCGCCGGCTCTCGACGTGCTCTCGCCGCGCGAGCGTACCGCGATCAAGCTGTACGCGAGCGGCTTCTCGGCCAGAGAAATGGGCCAAGAGATGTCCCTGAGCCCCAAGACGGTGGAGGGGCATCTCTCTCGCGCCAAAGCGAAGCTGCGCTAGCACCCCCGGCGCGACAC
>JAPPDQ010000159.1:1049-2397 GCA_028875495.1 Chloroflexota bacterium | reverse complement strand
ATGCAGTCGCTGTGGAGTCAGAACGGCGGATAAGCAGGTTCATTCGCGGATAGCAATTAGACAAATCTCTCCCCCGCCGGGGGGAGAGATTTAGAGAGGGGGCCTACTAGGCCCCCTCTCAATACTCCTCGTCACTCCCGTGAAAACGGGAGTCCACTCTTGGGCTCGGTGAGTTCCGCACGCCCTACCGATAGTAGTGCGCCACCGTCTCCTCGGCCTTCGTCTTCGCCTCGACCAGCGACGGCTGACCGTTCTTATTGGCCTCCGCCGCTCGCCTGAAGGCAGGCCCAAGCTGGTCCGGCGTCTCGACGACCTCCGTGTGCGCTCCAAGTCCCTCCGCCACCTTGGCGTACTCGCCGCCGAAGGCGTTCGTGCCGTACTTCTTGCTGGAGAACGGCATGTGGCTGTCGTAGTGCGTCATCACACCGTTGTTCAGAACGATTGTCATCAGGCCGATCTCCGCCCGCGTCGCCGTCTCGATGTCCAGTCCGGCCATCCCGAACGCGGCATCACCCATCACGTTGATGACCTGCCTCTCCGGCATGGCCAGCTTTGCGCCTAAGGCCAGCCCAAGGCCGTACCCAAGCTGCGTCGACTTGCCCCAGCCGATGTAGGAGTGAGGCGTATTCGACGGCCAGAACGGGACGAACTGCTCTCGCGGATAGCCGGAGTCGTGCGTCACGATGGAGTTGTCCGGGTCGACCACCTTCTTGAGCTCGGTGAGTACCCTGTATGGGCTGATCGGCAGTTCGTCGGAAATCAGGTGTGGCCCCCACTCCTTCATGAACTCGGCCCTGACCGTCGCGACCTCCTCGATCACGCCGTTCACGTCCCCGCGCCCGTTCTCGCCCGCTTGCCGCTTCACCTCTTCGATCATCTGCCGCAGCACCAGCTTGGCGTCCCCGATCAACCCGTGGTCGATCTCGTGGTCCTTGTTGATGTCCTCGACGCCGTTGGTGATCTGCGCCGACGGCGCGTTCTTGGGCACCGGCGCGTTGAAGTGCGTGTTCGTGAAGCTCGCGCCGACTCCCAGCACGTAGTCCGTCTTCTGCAGGTAGTGGTGCACCATGAGAGTCCCGGAGTTGGCCCCTGTCCCAAGTGCGAGAACATGGCTCTCCGGGAACGCGCTCTTGCCCGCCAGCGTCGTCATCACCGGGATGTGAGTAAGCTCGGCAAACTCAATGAGCTCCTCGTACGCCTCCGCGTAATGGACGCCCTGCCCAACGTACATCATCGGTGCGCTCGCCTTCAGAAGCTCGGCCACGACTTCGCGCACGACATCCGGGTCGGCCCCCGAGCGATGCACCTTCACGGGTCGATAGTCGAGTTCGCCGGGATACTCTCCACC
>JAPPDQ010000159.1:0-1039 GCA_028875495.1 Chloroflexota bacterium | reverse complement strand
CGTCCGACGGGGTCTCGATCAGTGTCGGGGCCGGACGTCCATGCTTCATCTGCGTGAAGGCGCTGCGGAACATCTCCGGGATGCGGGTCGCGTCGCTGATGTACCCGCTCCACTTCGTGATCCCACCGTAGTGGCTCACCGAGTCGAAGCCCGGATGGACCCCGAATCGGTTGCGATCATGTCCGCCCGGCAGGACGAGGAATGGTACGTTGTCCGCGAACCCCTGCGCGACGCCACCAAAGGCGTTCTCCGCGCCCGGGCCGCGCTGCATGGAGAACACCCCAATCTTCCGGCCGTTCATGACGCGGCTGTACCCGTCCGCCATGTTCACGCCCGCGCGCTCCTGTCGCGTGATGATGGGGCGTATCCCCTCCATCGCCACGGCATCTATCAGCGTCTGCGCCGGAAACGCTGCCATCCACTCCACGCCCTCGGCCTTCAGAATCTTCGCTATCGCCCTGTCGCCGTCCATCCATGTCTCCTTAGAAAAACAGTCTCGAAATGCGCCAGCGCATCATATCAGGGAACCGCAAGGTAGTCACCCGTCCCAACTCACGCTCTTACCACCCGGTACCCCACGAAACTGGTTCCTTGCACAACCGACGCGAGGCTGTCATTTCGAGCGCAGCGAGAAATCTAAAGTCCTCGTTCTATCGGACTCACCCCATACGCGCTGCGTTCGGCTTCTCGCCCCTTGCGGTGAATCCCCACGGCTAAATTCTCGATTTGACCTAAAAGAACACAAGTGCTATATTAGGTATAAATCCTTACGGCCAACGGAGCCTTTTCAAAGTTCGTTCGCGGTGAGCTTGTCGAACCATAAACAGGCCCCTCGGGAAGCTCAGCGCCTCCCCGTACTCGACATAGGGCTAGGCGGCCAACTGGTTGGAGTCGATGAGAACTGGAAGGAATTGCCCTGCTGGTGCCATTCTGAGGAGCGTAGCGACGAAGGATCTACAACCTCCCCCGCCACAGGGGAGAGACACAGAGAGGGGGTTCGATCCACAGCGGAAATGCAACAAAATGCAACACCATGCAA
>JAPPDQ010000029.1 GCA_028875495.1 Chloroflexota bacterium | reverse complement strand
TCGTCACAGGTGTGTTGATTCATTCCGCCGATCAGGCCAGGGAGGTGGATCATCCCGTGGTCCTTGTGGTCGACGAGATGAATCGGGCGAATCTCCCGAGTGTGTTCGGTGAACTCCTCTACCTCCTTGAGTATCGCGAGAAAGAAGTTCGACTTCTTCGCCGATCCAAGTTCTCGCTCCCCAAGAACCTCTATCTCATTGGATCAATGAACACGGCCGATCGCAGCATCAGGAGCATCGATAGCGCCCTCAGACGACGGTTTGACATAATCGAGTGTTCGCCAAGTGCGCAAATACTTGAGGCCTACTATGAGGAGCCGTCACACTCGAATGAAGTGCAAGGACTAATCGAAGGAATGAACTCGCTCAATCAAGAACTGGCCACAAGTCTTGATCGTCATCACACAGTCGGTCACACGTACTTTATGCAGGAGCACTTTGACCAGAACGAGCTCAAGCTGACCTGGACACGACAGGTCCAGCCTCTCATTGAGGAGTATTTCTTCGACCAGCCCGACATTGCAGAAAGCTTCTCAATGGAGCGGTTCTGGCCTGAGTGATGCGTACAGAGACGATCGTTGAGTCGCGTAAGGCCCTGCTTGATCTCAGTGATAGCCAAGCTGAGGACCTTCGGCGTCTCGGTCGACAGCTAGCCTCGGACAAGCATTGGTGGGGTCATTCTTACAAGTCGGCCCAAACTCGCAAAGTCATACGGTGTGAGTTGAAGCAGCCAGGCCGGTATTTCGTAAGGGTTCGTGATGCCATCGGCGTGATCGGTCTAGCCGATCTCCAGATCGCTGTCAGGCCTAAAATCCCACTCAGGCACTTCTTGTTTCTCATCAAACACAGCGCGCGTCTACCGCGCAATGCAGAAAATGACGCCGAGCTTGAGCCTGACAAGCACTTCTTTCTCTTAGTCGCTCGGTGGTTCGTAAGCGCGTGTGAAGACACGCTCCGCAAGGAACTCGCTCGCGACTATCAGCACACAACTGCGGATCTCGCTGTCGCTCGGGGCCGAGTGCACACTCTCACCACGACTCGAGCACTACTTGCAGGCAGACCCAAGATACGTTGCTCATTTGACAGTTTCGGGAACGATACTCCACTCAACCGACTTCTGAACCACGCTCTTCGAGCAGTCCAACGGAACTCCGAGTTTCCGGATGAGATTCGGCGTCGCGCACAGCAAGCGCAAGCGCGATTTGACGACGTTGGCGAGTACCGCCCGTCAGATCTGTACGCTCAATGCGACACGCGCACGAAGCACTATCAGCACGCTGCTGCCCTCGCGCGTCTGGTCCTGATTGGTAGAGGGACTAGCATTCTGCACGGCGGGAGTCCGGGAAACACGTTCCTCTTCTACACACCGGAGGCTATTGAAGACGGGATCCGCCACCTGTTGCGGACCGCGCTCGCACCCGACTGGGATGTCAAGAAGAAAGGACGACGACTGCCAGGAGCGAAACGACGCACGCTCAATCCTGACCTCGTCTTCAACGAGAATAAAGCAATCGGAGATATCAAGTATCGCGTCTCCTCCGGTTCCATCGAACGACGCCACATGAATCAGATCACTACGTTTGCAACCGGATACAAGGCGACAAGGGGTCTGCTAGTGGAATTCGGCTCTCCGGAGCAGAGAGACCACGTCAGGGTCGGTGATATCAGGATCGACACCGTCAACTGGAATATCGACCATCTCGACCCTGCGCAATCTGCTGAAGACTTGATCACCGACGTCCGAAATTGGCTCTCAGAGTCTCCAAAGTCCCCACAGACATAGGCCCGCAAGGGCGAGTGGTGCGTGCGGACTAGCAACTAGCAGCCGCCCCGGCCCGGAGTCTTGAACTCGGGACAGCCGTGAGAATCGTCCAACAGCACCGCGTCCGGCTCGACGGCCCCGGTCCAGCAGTACAGGAGCACGGTCGGCGCTGCCCCGAAGTCCTGGCTGTGCACCTGCCAGGGCGCGTGATGGACGGCGTCGCCCGGCCGGGTGACGCGACCCTCGCCATCTCGGCTCCTGAACGACGGCTCGCCGGCCAGCACGTGGTACAGCTCCTCAGCCTCGTGCTGATGGGCGGGATAGTGGAGGTGCGGACCCCACACACCGATCCCGACCCTCACGTCGGGGTGCTCGACAATCGCATTCGGGCCCAGCAACTGCACGTAGCCGTAGTTGTCGAGGTAGTCGCGGCCCAGCACGTCGAGGTAGCCGACGGTCTGGCGCCACGGCAGAACCGGCGCGAGACGAAGGAACTCCCCGAGGATCGCGTCGATGGCGGCATCGCCGCTGGCTTCGACCTCGTCGAGGTGCCGGGCCACCGGCAGGAGGCGGGGCTCGATGTCTCCGGGACAGCGCGCCCTGTCGAGCGCGTCGAGCACCGGCGCGACCATCGGG
>JAPPDQ010000152.1 GCA_028875495.1 Chloroflexota bacterium | reverse complement strand
GCAAGTTGCCCGGAGCATCCGTAGGATGTTGTATTTCAGCCCGCAGTCGTCAACAAGGATGCGGTATGGCCTGTCCCGACCCCCAGGGCCGTCCGTGGTGGTATTGGGGGAGTCCCAGTCATACGGCTCCTCCGTAGATACCTGCTGCACGAAGTCTGTGTCTCCGTAGTCCGGCAGTTCGCCCAGTCGGGCGAGCGCCTGCTCCGGCGTCTCCTCGACGGCTATAACACCCTTCATCACGCCGCGTGTGCGCAGCCTACGAGTTATCGCCCGGGTGTCGACGCCGCTGATGCCCGTAACACCCTGTGACTTCAGGAACTCATCCAGCGTAGACGTGCTCAGCGCGTGGCTGGGCCGAGCCGAATGCTCCCGCACCACAAACCCGGCAACTTGCACTCTCGCCGACTCGAAGTCTCGCTCGCTGATCCCGTAGTTGCCGATCAGCGGGTACGTCGGCACGACGATCTGCCCCGCAAACGACGGATCGGTGAGCATCTCCTGGTATCCCGTCATCGACGTGCTGAACACGACCTCGCCGTGCGCTCGACGAGCGGCGCCAAAGGCTTCCCCGCGGTACACGGAGCCGTCTTCAAGCACGAGATGGGCCATTGCACTCGCTTTGTTATCCATAAGCCTCTCTACGATGCCGAACGCGCTCAACGGTTACGACTCGTTCATCGTCATCAATGCCGTATAGAATCCGATAGACTCCTGCACGAAGTCGGTAGTCCGTTCTTCCGCGAAGTCCCTTGGAACCACGAGGACGAGGATTTTCTGATAGCTCGTCGATATGTTGACTCACTAGGCGAGCGTATTGTTGTGGTAGCCTGGAAATGTCTCGCATGGCAAGGCGGTTGATACGAACCTTATACATCTACTCCGTCCGCTCGCAGTTCTGACTTCGCTTGTTCCCAAGAGATATACTCCCCGTTTACCTCTCGGCTACGGTCAAGGGCTTCCATGTCTTCCAGGTCTTCGAGCAACTCTTCCCAAAAAGCATAATCGAGCAGTATCGCCTTCTTCTTTCCGGTAGAGTCGACAAGGATTTGTGCCTTCTCGATCAGTTCATTGAGTTGCATACCGACCTCCATATTTCGCCTAGCTATGCCGAGTCCGCGCCGTCGTCCTGACCCTTGTTGTTTTTCCAAGCCACGTATACCGATTGCACGAGGGCGGTCAAGCTCTCTTTGTGAGTCTCCCATTCTTCGGTAGTCAGCTTGAACTCAATTGAGGCGTAAGAGTCTTCCAACGGGTCTCGATTTTGCGGCCATGTATCGTATCTGATCTCCTGTACACATACGCGCTTCCTAAATTCGTCCAAGCATAAGTTCTTGGCCTTGGGATGGAAGACTATACTTAAACTTCCTTTCCCAACCTAGATGTATGCGTACGATGCACGTCGTCCCAGCCCTGCCTGTTGTCGAAGCTGGATACTGAGTCCATACGTTTGTGGACTCGTGCTGGATTCAGGCCAATGTTCCCGGAATATATTTCTCACGGCGGCGAACTGCTCAGACATGCCGGATTCCTCTATGAGCCGTCCTAATCTCTCCCTTTTCTCCGCCACGCTCACGGTTCGCCCTGTTGAACGGCTACCGAGTTCGGCGGGTGCTTCCACCTCTACCTGCTTCGCCAATATGGTCGTGCCACCGAAATCGAATGAGTGGAAGGTCAGCAACGAGATGTCCATACCGCTGTTCTGTGCAAGGAACTTCACCATGCGTTCCGTTGTGTCGTCTGCCCCGAGTCCAACCAAGAACATGCGTAGCGGTTTCAGTGACCCCAAGTCGTCAAAACCCCGGTTGCTATACCAATCTTGAAAGTTCTCGATCTCGTCAATGCCGCCAACGCCCGAATTTTCCGATATGTGTTCAGCGAGTTCGGCTAGGGCCATCCTATCGAGGTCGGATGCGTAGTCTATAATCTGTGCAACCGCATCCCTTGACAGCGTGCCTCGCTTGAGCTCGAACACCACCAACCTGCCATCCTGATCTACGCCTAGTAAGTCAAGCGGACCGCCCACGGTGTGCGTTTGCCGTCCCACCAAGGTGAGCCCTTCCATCAGCAGGCTCGGGTTCTTGACGAGGGTATCTTCAAGCCCTTGTTCAGATTCCAACTGGTTGTTCGAGCCCAACGGCGTCGCCTGAGTGCCGTCGAGTTCCCATAGTTTTATGTCTTCCACTTCACTTTCTCCCGAAAGTCGTTGGGCAGCCCCGGCTTATTTCTCCATCCACCGGTACACCACCCGTCCTCCAAACACCGTCGTCACCACCTGTCCTTTCAGCGTCGCTCCGGCCAGCGGGGTATTCTTGCCCTTGGAGGCGAACTCGGACGGTTCGACGACCCACTCGGCATCGGGGTCAATGATAGTAACGTCTGCCTCAGGGCAGGCTCTGAGGCAG
>JAPPDQ010000588.1 GCA_028875495.1 Chloroflexota bacterium | reverse complement strand
GTGAACGAAAGCACGACCTTCATCAGGTTCTGCTGGCGGCGTCCGCCGACGGGGATGACAAGCCGTCCGCCGTCGGCCAACTGATCGACGAGCCCGCGAATCAGCTTGGGCGCCGCCGCGGCCACCACGATGCCGTCGTACGGGGTCTCAGACACCCAGCCGATACGCTCCTCGGCAACTCGGACCGTGACGTTCTTGTAGCCAAGCGACTTCAAACGGGACTTGGCGGTGTCGGCAAGAGACTTGATGCGCTCGACTGTAACCACTTCACGCACCAGCTCCGCCAGAATCGCGGCTTGGTATCCGCTGCCGGTGCCCACCTCCAGCACCTTGTCACTGCGCCGTGGCCCCAGGGCCTCGATCATGGTGGCGATCATGAACGGCTGGGAGATCGTCTGTCCTTCGGACAGTGGCAGGGCAGAGTCCTCGTAGGCGGCGTGACGGTAATCTTTGGGCACGAAGGCCTCTCTCGGCACCCGTTCCATCGCGTCGATGACGCGGCCGTCGGATATCTCCTCGCGGAGACGGGCCATCAGTTTGCGCTTCGCATCTTCCACGCTCTCACCCCTTCACGCACGGGCCAACTTTAGCACAGGACACCCGTCGTAACCACGCGCTCGATTGACACTCCGTAGGAGTCAAATCTATACTCAGCCGCGACCCGTACTTGAGCGGCCTTCGAGGTGACATGTGACAGACGAAATCTACTACTCCGACGCATCTGCACTCGCACGTCGAATCGCGGCGAAAGAGCTTTCGCCCGTCGAAGTTGTCCAAACCCACCTCGACCGCATAGAGGCCGTGAACCCTCGACTCAACGCCATCGTCGACCTCCAGGGTGACGATGCGTTGGAGCGTGCGTGCAAGGCCGAGAAGGCCATGTCGCGCGGCGAGTCGTGGGGCCCCCTGCACGGTGTTCCGTTCACGATCAAGGACTGCATCGACAACAAGGGCGTTCGCACGACACGCGGCTCGAAGCTCTACGAGGACTACTATCCCGAAGACGACGCGACGGTGGTGAAGCGCCTGCTTGCGGCGGGCGGCATCTTCATTGGCAAGACCAACATGCCGGAGTTCGCCCTTTGGTGGGAGACCGGAAACCTCGTCTACGGGTTCACGGAGAACCCCTGGATGATCGGTCGCACTGCCGGCGGATCGAGCGGCGGCGAGGCGTCCGCCATCGCGGCGGGCATGTCTCCTCTCGGCATCGGAAGCGATGTAGGCGGTTCTATCCGGTGGCCCGCGCACGTCGCGGGAATCGTGGGTCTCAAGCCCACGCATGGGCGAGTGCCCCTCACGGGTCACTTCCCGGAAACACTCCTGCGGTTCATGCACGTCGGCCCCATGGCTCGCTCGGTGCGAGACATAGCGTTCGCAATGCCCATCATCACGGGTCCCGACAACGCCGACCCGTACGCACTGCCCGTTCCCATGCCCGACCTGGGCGACCTTGGCCGCGATCTTCCCAAGCTCAAGGTGGGGTTCTGCGCCGAGGGACCGTTCGCTCCCGTCATGGTGGATATACAGCGGGTAGTGAAGAGCGCCGCGGCCGCTCTCGAAGACATGGGCTGCGACGTCGAGGAGATCGACCTTGCGGGATGGCATGACCGACAGGCGCAGGACATCTCAATGGCGTACTTCCTCGGTGAGGGCGCGTTCGACTTCGACCCGATCATCAAGGGCCGCGAGGACGAGCTCGCCCCGTCCATGCAGCGTCGGCTCGATCAGCCCCGTCCCTCAGCCGAGGACTACTATCGCAGCCTCCAGGACACTGAGTGGCTCCGTCAGGACGTGAAGCGGCTCTTCTCAACGTACGACCTCTTGCTGCTGCCGACCTCGACGACCACCGCATTCGAGCACGATTCGGCTTTCATAGACATCGACGGCGAGAGCGTGCATGGTCGAAACTCCCTTCGCATCACCGTGCCGTTCGACCTCACGGGGTCGCCCGCCATCAGCGTTCCCTTTGGCTGGAGCGGGGACGGCCTGCCCATAGGCGCGCATCTCATAGGCCGCCACTTCGACGAGGCGACCGTGCTCCATGCGGCAGCCGCATTGGAGGCCCGGCAGGAAGGGGCCGGACGGCGACCGGACCTTTCGTCCAAATAACAAACAAGGAGCCGAGAATGGCCTTCGATACGCTCATCACGAACGCGACGGTCGTCGACGGGACGAACTCCCCTCGATACGGGGCCGACGTGGGACTCGAGAACGGCAAGATCGCCGCCATCGGTCAACTCGCCGAGACGGAGGCCGGGCGAATCATCGACGCCAGCGGACTGGTGCTCGCGCCGGGCTTCATCGACATGCACACCCACTCCGACCTCACGCTGCTCGACGACCCCGGCGGGGAGAGCATGGCGTACCAAGGGGTCACGACGCAGGTAACCGGGAACTGCAGCTACTCGCCGTTCCCG
>JAPPDQ010000505.1 GCA_028875495.1 Chloroflexota bacterium | reverse complement strand
AGGCCATCGAAGTACGATTTCGCAGGGGGAGCTTCCATGAGGTACTACCGGATGACGAACGTGGACGGCGACACGGTGATCGGTGTGGAGGCCGAGCCGGGGAGCGTCACGATTCTCACCGACATCAAGCCCGATGTTTCCGACATTCGCGACCTCATCCTCGCCGCGTCATTAAGCGGCGCCGGCATGGACGAGATCACGATGGCGCTGCTCGAAGAAGCCGGCGAGCCGGAAACCGTTGATCTTAGCGAACTGCTCGACGGCACTCGCGGGGAGCACGGCGACTACCTGCTCGATAGACCAATCGACCCGCCGGAGGTCTGGGCGGTGGGAGTTACGTACAAATCGAGCGAGATGGAACGTCGACGAGAGAGCAGCACGCCGGACGTATACGCGATGGTCTATCAGGCCGAACGCCCCGAGCTGTTCTTTAAATCGACCGCCGATCGCTGCGTGGGGCCGTTCGAGGACGTGGGTATCCGCGCCGACTCACCGTGGAACGTGCCGGAGCCGGAACTCGCCTTTACCTTATATAAGGGAGAGATCGTGGGGTACACCATCGGCAACGACATGAGCAGTCGCGCCATCGAGGGAGAGAACCCGCTCTACCTCGCGCAGGCGAAGCTCTACGACCGGTCGTGCGCCATCGGACCATGCTTTATCCCCGCGGATGACATCGACCCACAAGACGTGACGATCACCTGCCGGATTGACCGTGACGGCGAGACGGTGTTCACGGGTGAGACCTCGACCTCGCAGATGGCGAGGACGTGCCGGAGTCTCGCCGACTGGCTATTGCGTCACAACAGTGTGCCGGACATGACGACCGTTCTCACGGGCACGGCCATCGTGCCGCCGCCCGACTTCACTCTTGAAGAGGGCGACGTGATATCGATCACCATCGACGGTATCGGTACTCTCGAAAACGGAGTCGTGGTGGTCTAACGGGCGCGCCTGACGCCATCACGAGTGTTGTAACTGTTCAGACTTCGTGAGAGCGCTCGACACACAGCCACCGTCATACCCGCGAAAGCGGGTATCCACAAGGGGGAGGGTGGTTCTCTCATCAACTCTGAACACTTACCGAGTGTCACGCCGCCTTGAACGTCGCGCCCCCGTCGATGTAGATCGTCTCGCCCGTGATGTAGTTCGCCGCGTCGGATATGAGGTAAGCGGTGAGGAGACCCACTTCACGCGGATCGCCCACGCGACCCAGCGGCACGTTCTTCTTCGCCAGTGCCTGGCGCTGGTTCATCTCCTCAGCGGTTGCAAGTTCGGGGTCGGGAAACGAACCGGGGCCGATGCAGTTGACGGTTATGCCATACGGGGCCCACTCCTGGGCGAGCGTCTGAGTTAGGTGCACCACACCTGCCTTAGCGGTCGAGTACGCCAGGAAGCCGGGATTCCCCTTGCGGGCGGCGTAGCCGCTGATGTTGATGACCTTGCCCGCGCGTCTCGATACGAAGTGGTCGGCAATCGCCTGGCAGCCTAGAAATGCCTCGGTGAGGTTGATGTCCACGACCGAGCGCCACTCTTCCTCTGTTAAAGGCGTTTTGTCATCGGAGCCGGGAGGCGGAACGAGGTATCCCTCGATGGCGTCGCCAAGGTTGTTGATGAGCACGTCGATATGCCCCCAGTTATTCAGTGCCGTATCAATCGTTCGCTGCCAGTCCGCGCTGTCCGTGGCGTCGGCGACCAGAATCTCGATGGGTAGGCCCCTGGACGCCATGCGCTCCTGCAGCGGTTTAAGGTAGCGATCCGTGAGGGCCGTTACCAGCACATGCGCCCCGGCCTCGGCGAGAACCTCGACGATGCCGCGTCCGATGCCGCGCGCCGCGCCGGTAATGATCACCGTCCTGCCCGATATGTCGAACTCCGCAAGCATTGGTTGGCTCCTTCTTGTGCTCAGGCGAACTATTACCGTTTCAATCTGAATCTGACAGTCGAATTGAGCGGCGCGTATTCCCTCTCCCGTCGTGGGAGAGGGCTAGGGTGAGGGTGTTTTGAGTAAGCTCCCAAAATCACATGGAATCGGTACTAGGATAGGACCTGTTGCACGGTGACGCCGATATCGGCGGGACTGGGAATGATGGTCGCCCCCGCCCGTTCGAGCGCCTTGATCTTCTCGTCCGCTCGTGCCGCCTTCCCGGTGATAATCGCGCCCGCATGTCCCATGCGGCGGCCGGGCGGGGCACTCCGTCCCACGATGAGGGCCGCGACGGGCTTACTGAACTCATCGCTTCCGATGTACTCGGCGGCTTCCTGCTCCTTCGTCCCGCCGATCTCCCCGATGAATACCACGCAGTCGGTCTCGGTGTCGTCGTTGAACAACTCAAGCACGTCGACGAACGAGGTGCCGTTTACCGGATCGCCCCCGATGCCAACCGAGGTGGACTGTCCGATTCCCAGTCCGGTGAGCTGACCAACGGCCTCATCGGTAAGCGT
>JAPPDQ010000411.1 GCA_028875495.1 Chloroflexota bacterium | reverse complement strand
GCGTCATCACTATCGCGTCCTCGGGCTCGTACGCGTCGTCGAGGGACTGCAGTTCCAGGACGCGCCCGTGGACCCCCCCGGCCGCGTTCACCTCGTCGAACGCGGCCAGGATCCCCATCCTCATGTTCCTGCCCAGCTCCTTGGCCGGTCCGCTGAGCGCGGCGGACTGCCCGAACAGGATCCGTTCGGTGGTCAGACCCAGCGAGTCTCCCTCCGGCTCGTCGACGGGCCTGACCGATACCGATTCGTCGATGTCCGGCGCGTCCACGGTTTCACCGTCGCTGCCGCATGCCGCGAGCAGCACCGCAACCACCACGGCCCACCATCCGCCGGCAGTCCATCGGCGACGGGGCCCGCGGCGGGTCATCGGTCCTTGCGGGCGACGATCTTCAGGCGGTTCTTCCCCGATTCCCTGCAGTACTCCACGTCGTCCATCAGGGTCTTGGTGAAGTGCACGCCCAGGCCGCCGATCGGCCGGTCCTCTATCGGAGAGGTCAGGTCCGGCTCGGGTGCCTCGGTCAGGGGATCGAACGGGATGCCATCGTCGATGATCTCGATGACGATGTCTTCGGCGAGCGAGGTCACCTCTACCTCGACATCGGCGGCCCGACCCTCGTGGGAATAGTCCACGACGTTCTGGGCCAGTTCGTCGATCACCAGGCTGATCCGGAACGTCAGCTCGCCGGACCAGCCGTCCCGTTCACCGAGTGCCTCGACCGCGGCAACCAGTTCCGGCAGCTCCTCGTAGCTGGACCGGCACACTTCGCCGTTGGCGTTGGTGGTCAGGAACAGCATTGTGGCCGTTAGTTCTCTCGACGCAGCACGAGACACGTCGTGTCGTCGAACTGCGGCACATCACCGGCGAATTCGTTGACGAGGTCGATGACGCGGTGGCCGGCGTCTTCTGCATCGCCCGGGGGATTAGCCGCGAAGGCCTCACGCAAGCGGGTCAAGCCCAACTGCTCCTCCTCGGCGTTGATCGCCTCCGTCACGCCATCGGTGTAGAGAACGACGGTGTCACCCGGTGACAGCTCGTAGGAGTCCTGCAGGAAGTCGAATCCTGGCAGCACGCCGAGGGCCAGGCCGTCGGTCACCGGCAGTTGGGTGCTGCTGCCGTCAGCGTGCACGACGAGAGGCGGATCGTGGCCCCCGTCCGCGTAGGTCAGCACACCGGTGTCGGGGTCGTACACGGCGTAGATCATGGTGACGAACATGCAGGCGTCGTTGTCCTCGTTGAGCACATCGTTCACTTCCGTGAGGGCCTCTCCGGGACCGTTGGCCCTCATGGCTGCACCCTTCAGCAGCGTGCGGCTGGACATCATGAACAACGCTGCCGGCACGCCCTTCCCGGATACGTCCGCGATGGCTAGACCCACCTTCCCGTCGGCGAGACCGATCACATCGAAGAAGTCGCCTCCCACGTTTCGGGCCGGCTGCATTGTGCCGAATAGCTTGTAGTCGTCATTGCGAGCGAACTTGTTCGGCAGAATAGACTGCTGCATCATGCTTGCAACATTGAGTTCGTTCTGAAGCACTACGAGCTTGTCTCTAGCGCTGAGCGCTTCTTTCCACTCACGTATATGCTGCAAAGTCCGATCAATTGTGAACTTTAAGTCGTCGAAGTCAACCGGCTTTGTGACGAAATCAAATGCTCCCCGGTTCATGGCAATCCGGATGTTCTTCATATCGCCATAAGCGGAGATTATGACGGCCCGTATGTCTGGTGATACGTCCGGAATTCTCTCAAGAAGTGTCAGGCCATCCATCTTGGGCATATTGATGTCCGAGAGGACCATGTCGATGCTCTCATCCGCGTCCAGAGCCTCAAGTGCCTCAACACCATCGTGGGCGAATACGAACTCGTAGACGCCAGTCCGGATATAGCGCCGCATACGCTGCAGCATGAGGGGTTCGAGATCGGGCTCGTCGTCCACCACGAGAATTTTGTGCTTCTGCGGCGACTCAGTCATAGTCATTAGGGTCCTCTCTAGCGATCGAAGACAGCCAGTTATGCGTCGACTGCTGTGAGCGCCTCGGTCTGTGATCCATGGATCGGAATAATCTTGTCGAATCCACTGATCTTGAACACTTCACGGATTGGTTCGTCCATAGAGCAAAGAACAAACTTCGTACCACTGCTCTGGAGGTTCTTGGCTGCAAGAAGGATCACTCTCATCCCGGCGCTGCTGATGTAGGAGACGTCCTCGAAGTTCAACACAACTGCGGAGTCATCATCGTTGACAACTGCCTCCAGGCCCGAATGAAACTCCCGAGAGTTGGAACTGTCGATGCGGCCGTTGGCCCTGGCAATGACGGCTCCCCTTTCTCTCTCGGCGTTGATCTCCATCGTTACGCTCCTCAGTCAATATCCCTTATGGTCGGATGGATACTACCCCGCGGGCTGTGGCGTGGCTCATGCGCGTGCGCTGGGGCCGTAGGTCAGGTGCATGA
>JAPPDQ010000251.1 GCA_028875495.1 Chloroflexota bacterium | reverse complement strand
GGAAGCGGCGTGACCGATTTGGAACGGCAGTTGACAGCGGCCTTGGAGAGGTTGTCCGCGCAGTACGAGAGGGAACAGCGGCGGCACTCCGAGCACGTCGAAGCCTTGCGACGGCAAGTCGAGCGGCTGAGCGGGCAGGTGACGGACTTGACCGGATACTCCGGCACCTACGGCGCAGAGCCGGGGCGCGGGAGGAGATGACGAAGCGGCGCGGGCCGGACCGCGATCATGGGGCAAGCCGCTAAGTGACTTAGGTGTATTCCCCATGTCGGCCCTGGGGGAATCCCGTTTAGATTCGCACAGGCCGATGAAGGACCGTCGAACCTGGACCACTAGAGGACTCTATGTCGGTGCGAGCGGGCGAAGTGCTGATTCTGGACACCAACACCTTCATCGCCGAGCTCGGTCTGACGTCGAGACGCGGGTCAGCGCTCAAGCACTACCTTTCCCGTCGGGGGATGCAACTGGTACTACCCGAAGTGATCGCCGAAGAATGCGAAAAGCACTTGGCTAGGCGGGCCAAGAAGAAGCGAGGGGCGGTGGAGGCGAATCTGCAATGGCTGGGACGGTTCTGCGGCAAGGTGGGTGGTTGGCAAAGCCCAACAGATGAGACCATCGAAAAACGTGCCAGAGCGCTTGCCCGGGCGGAGCATCTGGGGGCTGTGGTAGTTCGCGAGACCTTCGGCGTGCGCAGTCGCGCGGATTCGAGGCATCAGTCGGAGCAGCCGCCCAGCCATCGAAAGTCCCAGTTGTCAGATTGCAGAATCTGGGAGCAGTGCATGGAACTGCTGGGCAGGTGCCACGTTGTCTTCGTGTCGGGTGATCGCGATTTTCTTGGACACTGCGAGCCGGACAGGCTGCATCCAGCGTTGCGGGCCGAGGCCGAAGCGATCGCCGGAGATCGAAGGTGGACGTTTCACCGGACCATGGAGTGCTTGCTTGAGGAACTCCGGAGTGAGATACAGCCGGTACCGGACGATGTGGTGTTCGCCTTCGTCTACGAGTCGATCGCCTCGGTCGATGAGGAGTTAAAATCGAACAGTGGCTACCACCCGGAAGGGACCGGCGAAGTCAAGCAGACGCTGCTCACGACGGATGAGCCCGAGGTCCTTGAGGTCCGTCTGGAGATCACGGACAGGTGGCTGAGCGCTGACAGTTCCACTGCCATGCCGTTTCATTTGTCCGGCTCGTGTCACTACCGTCTGGCAGACGAAACGCTCTGCGACTTGAACGCTTCGAACGTTAAGCTATTCACCCAACAGCCCGATGGCTCTTTGCGTGCCGTGCAGGGCTCCTATGTCCGCTTAAGCGCCAGCTTTTCCGCGGGCGTACGGCCCATCCGACCGGAACCCGAAGAACTGGGGACTTGGGTCAGCACAGATTGAGTTGCCGTGAATCGTAGTGGCGAGGCTGCGGCCCAACGCTCCGGGAAGCACCGTCGACACGGCGAAAGGCCAGATAACACCTCCCGACTTCGTGCCTCCTCATACATCGTGAACAAAGAACTAAGGACAGCATGCCCATGACCGAACGCGGCGACTCCGCAAGTTCCGTCGAGGAATACCTGCAGTATCTGCTTGACGATGCAGGAATTGGCCTCGAGGAGATCACCGACCGAGACATCGGTGAAGGAGTTCTTGAACCGGACTTCCGGTCTCAGTTGATCGCGATCCGCATCGTACTGGAGCGCAATCGTGAGGCCGAAGGGAAGCTCACGGCGGAGATCAAGAAGCTCGAGGCCGATATCCGGGAACGCGGTGGCAACGCATGGATGGTAGATCATTGGGTCGACAAGCTGCACAGTTCCACGTTTCTCGACGCCACGCATAGCATGGCGGCTGTCGGCCTGATAGCTCCGCTCATGGAGTCCCTGTTCGGTCGAATCGTCCGTCACTTCACGGATGAGCAGACATGGGAGAGCAGCCGACGCAAGCACGGCGTCGTTAACGCGTTCCTGCAGATTGCCGAAGACATCGACTTGAGAAGGCTCTTGCCCGACGACCTAGACACGACGGTGAGGGCTCTCTTTGAGTATCGGAACAAGATGTTCCACGGCGGCCTCGAATGGCCAGAGAAGGATCGTGCCAGATTCGCCAACCGGATCCACTCAGAAGGCTGGGAGGACTGTTTCTCACTTGCTCACTCAGGTAACGAGCCTTGGTTCTTCTACATGACCAGGGGTTTTGTAGAACGATGCCTGGAAACCTTCTACGAGATCATTGACGGAGTTGGAGTCCACACGAGAATCGTCTGGGATGAAGACCCTGGAATCTAGGGTGACGGCCACCACAAGGTGGCCCCCTCCCCCCACCCCACGACATCAATCGATGGTCACTCCGAGATCCCTCCGCTCGCCCGCTCTCGACCACCCGAAGCCGAGGTAGGCCGCCCAGTCGTACATGAGCCATCGCCGACGCTCAAACAGGTGAGTTCGCCGGTAGGCGGCCTCGACTAG
>JAPPDQ010000448.1 GCA_028875495.1 Chloroflexota bacterium | reverse complement strand
CTCGTCGGCGCTTATGACGTAGGGGATGTTGTACTCATCGATGTTTTCATCAGGGCGGTAGGGGTAGGAGTAGACGATGATGTCGCCGCTATCGAGAACACCGGCGGTGACGTAGTAGTTTTGGATGTCGAAGGGCAGGATGCTGCGTCGCTCGAAGGACTCGCCGTTGTCGACGGAGGCATACATCGAGTAGGGGCCATTGCAGTAGTTGGCTGGCCCGCCCATGAAGGCCGCGAAGACTTGGCCCTGGTGCGTAATGACCGCGTCGAAGGTCAGCGATACGTCTTCGACGGTCGCGTCGGGGTCGAGGGGACGGGGCTCGCTCCACGTGTGGCCGTTGTCACGGCTCAGGAGGCAGACCGGGGGCAGTTTCTTTTCCCACAGGTCTCTTGCGAAACGACAAGCAAAGGCGATAAGCGTACCGTTCGGCGCGGTCGTGACCGCGAATACGATTGCGGAGTAGAGATCGTCGCCTTCCCACGCGCGCTTCGAGTAGTCGAGCACGACCGGATCGCTCCAGGTCTCTCCACCGTCCGAAGACCTGCGATACTCCGACCAGCCCGCCACGCCGTGGCCACGGTGAATCTCGCCCGATACGTTGCTGTAGAAGGACACGATATCGCCGTTAGCGCACTCGGTCAGGCAGTTGCCTCCATGACCGGACCTGCCGTACTTCTGGTGATCGACGTAGGGGATACCGTCGTTGGGAATGTCCGGGGGAACTATGCGAAAGCCGGGGTTTGAGTGTTCGCTTGAAGTAGTCATGAGGTTTCTCCGAAGGGAAGTCAGCCACGCCCTGTAAAGTTCGTGGACAGGCCCATGCATTCGTTACCCTTGAAATGCACTATCTTGAAATACGCCGTGACTCGCGGATTGTAGGGACGCGCTCGACGCATGTCCAGTCTCGGAATTGGGGACGCGGAGGCTCTCACCGGGGTGGTGGGTGCGTGGCTGCTATTCGGTCTGCAGGCTAGGCGGTTTCGCTGGCGTCGGGGCCATGGCATCCAGTCCAGCGTCACATGCCGTTCGCCTCCCGGCGATGTTTTGGACCACGTCCGCCGGGGTGAAGGGTGAGGACGAAGCCGTAGACCGCCGGTTGCAAGGGACAGCGGCAGCAATGGCGGTGCGAAACCGTGGCACCTCTAGGTGTCCTTTTTCAAGAGCGCGGGGCGGATGGTTGTATTCCAGTAATCATCGTCACCCTTCTGTCTCAGTTCCTCAACGAGTCGCGCGGTCTCCGCTCCTACATCATCACTCAACTCTGAGGCGGTACGGTCACCGGCTAGCTCGGTCACTGCCGTCCGCAGTCTCATCACATATTCCACAACTTCATGCGCGGCTCGGTCCGAAGCGGCGCGGACCTGCAGGGCCTCGAACTTCTCAAGCCTGTCCAGACCTCTCTCGGCGTCTTCGAAACCGTCATCCAGTGCATTGGTCGTAGTCATCTAACATCCTCCACTGCCGGCATCGGCTCGGTCGGCAGGCTGCGGGAAAATGATTTCGCGATATAGGATACCACCACGATGTAATGGCGGGTGTCCGCCTCATGCGCGGCAGACATGACCCCCAGCCGACGATGCGGGCCTCCGTGGGCCACCGCGTCCTGTACTGCGAACGTTTCGGCGGGAAGTACCGCTACAACGGGCCGTCCGGGTGCACCGTCAAGTTGATCGCAACCAAACACGGGTGTCCAGCATAGCCGAAAGCCCGCATCAACGGTTCCAACGCTACTTGGCTACGGCGACCGCCGTCACCACCATCAACAACGCAAGGACAACCACTACCTCAAGCCCAAACCCTCGACCCTATCCGGCCCCATGCTATACTTTCAACACGCAACCACTGCTGAAAGGCAACGACTCCCTGAGAAACTACACGTTCATCTCCATTCTGCTTGTCTTGATCGCAGGCTCGCTCGCTTGCGCATCAAGCCAGGACGGCCCCCAACAGACTGACGACGCCCCTGTCCTCCGCACATTGCCGTCCCCGACCGCCACCGCCATTGCTATCCCCAGGCGAACATCAGGTTCCATCGCCATAACCAACGTAGCCACCGCAACACCCGTCTCAGGCGCCGTCGCCGCGTCCAACATTCCCTCTCCGACACCAACGGCCACCGCCACGCCGGAACCGACCGCAACGCCGACGGCCACTCCCGCTCCAAAACCCTTGCCGACTCCCACGGCCACCGTCGTTCCGGAACCCTCACCGATTCCCACGATTGCCGTGTCCCCGGAGGACGAGGCGAGAGCCGAGGCCTTCTTCGAAAACTTTATCAGCATCTCGTACGAGGCTTCCTTCGACATGCCCAGCGAGTACACCGAGGGCGGCTACCCCGTCACGGCTACCGCTCACGGATGGCTGACAATGAGAGTAGACGACGACCACGCAGGTCAGTTCTTCACGAGAATAGATATGACCAAGCCGGTCGAACGCTCCATCGAAGTCGTCAGCCG
>JAPPDQ010000472.1 GCA_028875495.1 Chloroflexota bacterium | reverse complement strand
CTACAGGGAACGCAGAGGGCACAGAGGGGATACCCTTACAGTTGCTCGCCGATGGGGACGGGGGGCTGCTTGTAGTCCAAGAGCAGCTCGGCATGCAGGAGAACGCGATCTTCCACGCGTTCGGCGAGGATGTGGTCGGGGATGACCTCGACGGTGTTCTCGCCTCGACGGACGGATTCGACGGGAATGTCGAACTCGAACCAGTAATGGGTGTTTATTCGCTCGGGGAACCCGGCCCTGGCGATGCCGTATGAGACGAGGCCGCCGTAGAAGTGGCTGATGTTGCGGGGTTCTATAGCTAGCGCCGCACCGTTGAACCTGAAGGTGAGCTTGTCCTCCATGCCGGTCTGGACGATGCGGATGCGGAGAGTCACCCGTTCGAGCTCGTTGTCGGAGCGGGCGGAGTCCACGTCGTCGCTGACGGTTATGGGGACGGTTGCCGTCTCGCCCTCCTCCAGAACTATGGGTAGGTCGCGTTCGAGGGCATAGGAGTTGGACTCCTGCTGCGCCTTGACGTAGTGCTTGTTCTTGCGGGCGTAGATGTCGAGGTCGGAGAGCTCGCGCATGGTGAGGTACTCGCGCTCGGTGTGAGGCCAATCGAGGGATGAGAGGTAGATGCCATCCGCGCCGGCGGCGACGTGGTTGCTCGCGGCGGCGCGGTACATCTCAATAGTCGGGTCGTGGTGCCGGTCGTCGTAGGGCGTTCGGCCCAGGTGGGAGTAGACGAGCGCTCCGCTCTTGCGGGCCTCCTCGGCTATCCATGCGTGGTCGGTGTCCTGGTCGAACTGGAACCCGCCGTAGTCGACGACTATGAGGTCGACGAATCCTTCGCGCATCCAGCTGCGCACGTCCATGCCTACGGAAAGGTTGGCGTCCTCGCGGGGATGCGCGCGGGCGGCCAGCATGAGACGCTCGCCGCGCCGTTCGCCTATGCGGTCGAGGAGCGCGCGGACGTCTCCCATGAACTCGGTGAGCAAGGGAGTGTTCTTCTCGATTTCGGACTGGCGGAAGAAGGTGCGCACGTAGTCGTCGATCTCGATGCCGTCGGCTCCGTAGCGGTCGCAGACCTCCTCGATGATGGCAAGGCGCTCCTGCCTGACCTCGGGAATGGCGAAGTTGAGGCACGTAGACCTGCCGGGGTCGGCAGCATCGTCGCCGATCATGTATTCGGGGTGCTCCTCCTTGAGGCGGGAGAACATGTAGCGGTTTGCGTTCAGGCCGCTGCCGGTGCCGCCCTCGTTGATGCGGAGGCTGCAGATGATCTGGATGTCTTTCTCGTGCGCGCGGTCGATGACGACCTGCAGGGGGTCGAGGCCGTCGGCCAATGCTCGTTCGAGGTTCTTGGCGGCGCGCCACCACATGATGCCGTGGTTATGGTCGGTGACGCCCTCGCCCCAGCGCTTGCCTACGCGGGTGTCGTGGAGGAACGTCGCGCCCGACGCGAGCCCGAAGGACAAAGTGTCGACGCCGGTGCCCAGAATCTCATCCACTGGCTGCTGGAGGACGTGCCTGCTCAGGGGAGGGTCGTAGCGGTACATGAGGTAGTGCCGCGCGTCGTTGTAGTAGATCAGCTTGGGTTTACGCATGATGGGTTCCTCCCAGGTAATTATCGCGTTGATGCGAAGGTCAAGGTTCCTTTGAACCTTGCTTGAAGAACGCGATCTCTCTGTCGATTTCGTCCATGCTCTCTATGGACTCGCCACGTGCGGCCCTCAGGTGAAGGTCTAGGGAATACTCGCAGGAGTTTGCGATGTAGCTGATGAACTCGGTCAGGTCTTCGGTCTTGTCGGCCTGTTCGAGTTGACTTAGGTAGTTGTCTCTGTCTTCTCGGCGGATTAGGGAGACGGTGTAGCCGTGCTTGATGAGGATCATGTTCATCAGGAGACGGGCCATGCGGCCGTTGCCGTCGTCGAAGGGGTGGATGCGCACGAAGCGGTAGTGGAAGGTCGCGGCGATGATGATGGGGTGTTCGCCCTCGCGCTCGTTGGTCCTGTACCAGTCGATGAGGTCGCCCATGGCCGACTTAACCTGGTCGGGAGGGGTGAAGTAGTAGGTCTCGCCGGTCGATGTCGTAACGTTGTTTGGCGCGGTCTTGTAGTCGCCAATCGAGATTGTTCGGCGTACTCGCCGGCCGTCGGGAGTCTCCGCCTCCTTCTCGTAGGGCTCCTTCAGGAGGATGCGATGGAGATTGCGGATGAAGACCTCGTTCAGTTCACGGTCGTCCGAGATTGCGTCCTCGATTGCTTTGACGGCGGTGTCATGCCCCTCGATGTCGAGGTGGTCGCGCATGGGCTTGCCCTGCGCGGTTAGCCCGTGCAGGATGAGGCTGCGGGTCTCGCCGTAGGTGAGCGTGTTGCCTTCGATGGCGTTCGAGTTGTAGTTCGCTTCCAGCCTGAGCTTCTGCTCGATCTGGCCGAGAACGTCCGCAGGGAGAGGACGCAGGGCGTCGAGTTCTT
>JAPPDQ010000383.1 GCA_028875495.1 Chloroflexota bacterium | reverse complement strand
CGATATGCTGACGGGTGAGGTCCTTCTTCGTCCAGAAGTCGTCTTGTAAGAAACCAGTACTGGATCCAGGCCCGAAGTTCGGTGTCAAGTCAACGAAATCTGGCGCGCAGTCGAGCACGGACAGCAACTGGACGCGATGAGATGTCGTGAGTGATAGCAAATCGAAGATGACGCCCGAGCCGCACTCGGGAACACATCGGAACATGGGAGTCGGTCTCTGGCTGCCGAAATCTTTCGACGTTCTCGGTGGAACGAGGCAGGATCCCCACGTCATTTCGCGGGCGAGCACCAGCGCACCCATCCCAACATAGTCAGGCATGTCGTTGGCCGGGCCCGGAGGGTCATTCGTGACCAACCCCCGTTGGGCTGCACGCTCGTAGGATAGGATATCTAGCCCTTGGCCTAGCTCAGCCTCACCCACCATGGAGAGTCCGCGGAACACCGCAATTTGATAGCCAGAGACCTGTTTCGCGTCGCTGAGGGACAGAAACCGTTCAACATAGGCTGCTGTGTCCCGGCGTCCACGCCTGACGGCTGCACGAGTCAGATTCCGAGCTAGGTCCCGCAACTCCATCCGGAAACCCTTGGACGGCATCGTCACGAATGTCGCCAAGTTGCTGCCGGTTCCACCGCAGTTCCGCTGCATGACTGGGTGTGCGGCGAGCAGGTCCATCAAGTCATTAGGGGAGTCGTTGAGCTCTGGGAAATACTGGTCGAAGCCGGCACGCGCTTCGGCGTCATGGTTCGCCACCCTCCCGAGCGCACGATACTGTTCGTTCGTGAGCGGTGGCAGGCCGAGGCGTTTCGCTGTCACCGACTCAACCAACCGACCTAGAGTTCGCTCGATGGACTCGATCCATTCCTCCCTATCCCACTCACGCTTCGGCATGTCTACTCACTTGACGAATCCCCTGAGGTCTCAGCTTTGGTGTTGGACCCCGTATCCTTTAGACACCGAATCGGCCGAGTCTAGAGGGAGTGGTCCAGAGGATGGATCACTAGGCGCTAGGCCCGGGACTCACGAAGGAATCCGCGTCCGTTTCTCCCTCGCATGCGTTACCGCCGCTTGAAGCCTCAGACGCCGCGAGAATCAGAACCACGCCAACGGTCAGAGGTCGACGAACTCCCTAAAGTCGTCGGAACCATCGGACTGGATAGCATACCTGAACCGTAGTTCATCTCGGTCGTCGCGGCGGCTGTCATTCTTGATTTCGAGTACCTGAAGCGCCGCGTAGAAGCCTCGCGTGTTGCGCAGTACAACGACTTGGCCGAGGGATGGAGTCCGGGCGCGTGACGTGTAGTCCAGCAATTCGGCCTTCTCCACTTGCGAAATTGACACGCATCCTTGGGCCAGAGCGATGCCGTTAATCGACGGGGGATCGTTGTACGCGTGGATGCTGGTATCGCTTGCCTTCGTCCACTGCGTTTCGAACTCGAGTACTCCAGAGCCGATGACGTAGCGTCCGTTGAAGCTGCTGTAGTCGAACACGACCTCACCAGTTGTTGATGTCATTCTCGGCGGTGGCGATCGGGACGCTTTGTCGGCGAAGGGTTGGACGCCCAGCTTTTGGGCGATCATCGTCGCGAGTTGCGCGGGCGTGTAGTCATGGCCGCTGAGGTATATGGTGTCCGCAGGCAGGCCGGGTACATCAGAGTCATCGAAACGTACGGGAAGGATGTATTCGCGCTGTTCCCGGATCATGCGGCTGAGGGCCGACCGTCTCTCGTGATTGGGCCAAGCCTTTGACACGTAGGCTGCGGAAATGAACATCACGACGTAGGCGCTACGTTGGGCGAACGGCTCATGGAACGCCTCCGCGCCGCTCCGGCCCCAATTGGCAACCGTTTCGAAGCCGTCGTAGAAGACGGCGATGGAGCGGCTCCAGAGATGCCGCGCGACCTCTTCCACGTAGTCGCGCTGTTCCCCGGCAAAGGACAGCGCTACTTGATACTTCAGGTTTTTCATCGAACTCCTCTCAACTGACTAGCCAACCCGAGCGAGATCCGCCGAAGAGCATCGCCGCCCGTTCGCCCTGGGTTGGAAGATAAGACACAGGACGGCTGGGGGAGTGGCACCGCGCGCAGGCGCTGAGGACCGCCCCGAGTTCGCCCTCCGGGTCAACGCGGGCGCGCTCGACGGTCCTCGAACGGGCTCGCAAGCTGTCGCGCGCGTCGCAACGGCTGTTCCCCTCCGCGGATCGGCGGCCGCCTGGGCGAAGGCTCCGCTCAGAGTGCTCCGCGGCGAGGACCTTGTCGCCGCATCCCAGTGCCGACAGCTTGTGTCGACCAGACCGTACTTGCCGTATCAGGCCAGTAGAAGCGCTGAGGAATTAATCGCCAGACCCGCCGGGCGCACCTCAACCTAACGTTGCGGCGGCCTGCAACCCATTGGAATCACCGATGACAGCCCAACCGAATAAGCTCCACCGCCTGAGGCTCGGTCAGGCTCTAGCTCTCC
>JAPPDQ010000242.1:1489-2460 GCA_028875495.1 Chloroflexota bacterium | reverse complement strand
CCTGAGAAACGACCGAAGCCGTCGATGTGTATCTCACGAATCCTCATGCGTCGTACCGGGCGAGAAGGTCAACGACGATGGACTCGGCTTCGTCGATGAGCGCGGCGAGGTCATCGTCTTTGGGTGCATCTTCGGACAGGTGCTTGCGATATCGGCGGTGCCGGTAGAGGTCGTCGAGACCGCCACGCAGACGAGCCAGCATCTCCGGGTCTTCCTTCGCCCTGTCGGCGGTCTTGAGCACCTCGGACAGGAAATCGGAGCCTTCGACGCGCTCCTCGCGATTGAACGGCGGGGCCGTCTCGTCCTCGATGCGCTCGCACCACGCGAAGGGCGAACGCTCCACCCATTCACCGTTGAGGGTATCCACGACACCCTCGATGAAGTTCGGCTGTCGCAGGGAACCATGCAAGGACCCACGCCCCGACAGTGCAATCCGCACCACCACTGAGCGGCCTGCGCTACTTTCCAGCGCAGCTTCCATTCCTTGATGCAGGCCGTCGATCATGTCCTGCTCTGTCGCCATGTCGGAGATGTCGAGGACGGGGCGCTCCCACCGCACGGCGTCCACGGCCCTGAAGTCGAGGTTGACGGCGCCGTCGTCGTCCACGTCGACGAGATAGACGCCGCGCGCGCCGGGCTCGTTCGGGTGCCTACCCTGGGAGTTGCCGGGATAGACCACGGTGGGGGACCGATCACTGAGCACCTGTCGAGTGTGCACGTGCCCGAGCGCCCAGTAGCTGATGCCGGAGAACACGAGGTCTGCCAGTGAACACGGGGCGTAGGCGGCGTGATCCGCATTGCCCTCCACGTTGGCGTGCATCAGGCCGATGGAGAACGTGTTGGGATCTACCGTGCCGAGGCGTGGCACCAGATTGTCATATACGTCGCGCGTCGGGTAGCTGATTCCGTGCACGACTGCGCGTCCGGGCTCGTGCTCAAACACCGGCACGGCCTCGAAATCCTCGCCGAAG
>JAPPDQ010000242.1:0-1479 GCA_028875495.1 Chloroflexota bacterium | reverse complement strand
ACAGCCTGGCGGATGGTCCAGCTCTGCCTCCCAGCCGTCGAGCGGATCGTGGTTGCCGTGACACACGAACGAGCGTATCCCGGCGTCGTCGAGCCGTTTCAGGCCATCGACGAACTTGAGCTGTGCACGTAGGCTCCGATCTGCCGAATCGTATACGTCGCCCGCGACGAGCAGCGCGTCCACGCTCTCGTCGATACACAGTTCAATGATGTTCTCGTAGGCGGCAAACGTCGCGTCGTGCAGTGCACGCGCCACGTTTTCAGGGGCAACGGCTTTTATGCCGACGAAGGGGCTGTCGAGGTGCAGATCTGCGGCATGTACGAAGCGGATACGGGTCATATTCCCCTGCCGACTGTGGCCTGATTGATGGGCAAGTATAGCCAACGATACCGTGTTTCGCTAACTTACTGGGCAGTAAGGTAACTATCTGTCATCATTGGGAGGTGCTGCCCGAAAACAGGGCGAGGGCCGCGTCCTCGGCGTCCTTCATAGCGCCGGACAGGTCTTCAACGGACACCTCGCGATTCGGTTCCAGGAAGAGGAAGGATACCTCCTTCACCGTGGCGCCCGTCGCCTTGCCCAGTGCGAGCGCGTACCCTCCCCCCTGCAGCCGGTACCGTGCCATCGCCTGCTCGATTTCGTCATCCGACCTGAGCGCGTCGGTCTTGTAGTCCACTATCACCAAGCCACCCTCTTCCTCGAACAGCAGGTCGATGAACCCCTCGACGATTCCGTCCCCGACGGGTCCTGCCACCGGGGCCTCCCTCCACCAGCGCTCGGAGTTCAAAGCTCGCTTTACGAGGGGGCTGTCCAGCGCTCGACGCACGAGCCTTGCAATGTCGTCCGCGCGTCCCGGCACCCCTTCGGCTGCGGCTTGGGCCTTCGCGATGTCTTCGAGGCCGGTTCCGGTCTTCAGATCGACGACCTGCAGCACCGCGTGGACGGCACGACCGATGCTGGTCCCCGCGCGACCGCGCCTCCACGGCTCATCGGCAATGTCCTGCTCGTCCTTCTCCTCCTGGGCGAGACGGGTCGCCGCCACCGAGAACGGACGGGATTGCGCGGCGTATGCCGTGTCTCTCTCCTCCACCCACTGCTGCCTCGACGCAGGGGTGTCATCCTCCGGCGTTGCGGTCTCGATGGCCAGCGCGACAAGACCGCCGTCCTCAGGCGCAGGGGGATCGAATCGCTCCCAAAGATGGTCGGCCCCTTCCATGAACTTCTCGATTTGAGCCGCCGCCGAATTCTTGCCCCTTGAGTTCCGGTACAAGCTGAGGATGAGGTGGTCACGGGCCCGCGTCGCCGCAACGTACATCAGTCGCACGTCCTCTTCTTCCTCGCGCACCTTGTCGAGTTCGGCAAATTCCGCATAGCCCGCCGTCTGAAAGGACGAGTCTCCAGACACGACTTTCACCTCAACCTTTCCACGGTCTCGGTCGAATAGGACCGCGTCCGGGCGGTGAGTCGGGGGGGAGTTCA
>JAPPDQ010000315.1 GCA_028875495.1 Chloroflexota bacterium | reverse complement strand
CTCGTAACCGGACTGCTGGCTCTTGTGCGAGCCCCCAACGTCGAATCCGCGCATGCGAACTCCCGCCGTCTGGCTGAGCACCGCCCAAACATCGGTGGCGGACGGTACTTCCTGCAACTCCACCACGCCGAAGTCGTTGACCAGAGCGGTCGTTTTGATGTCCACCACAGGTGCTTCGCCAGAGACGGTGATCGTCTCCTCCACGGCGGCCAACTCGAGCACCGCGTCGATCCGGATCACCCGGTTGCCTTCGACGATGACGCCCTCACGAACGAACCTCCGGAATCCTTGCAACTCGAAGGTAAGGTCATAGGATCCGCGTCTGAGCGCCCGGAACCGGTACGACCCGTCGACGAGGGTAACCGCGGTGAGGGGGGAGATGAGCGCCTCCCCGGCGATCGTGACCGTTGTGCCCGGCACGGCATAACCTTGGCCGTCGACAACAGCGCCCTCGATGGCGCCCGACGTTTGAGCGGCCGCCGGTCCGGCGGCGGCTGCCAGTACCAGCGCGGCGCACCAGAGGCTAGACCGCATCGTTCCGCTCGACAATGAGGTCCTCTTCGGTCCACGGGATCGTTCGTCAACCATCATTATTCACACTGAAGTCGACACGTCCGCATGACGAATTTTCCCTTAGTCTGAGTCATTGCCTTCGAGGCAGCGGAAGTGGTGCATTGGTGCGGGATGCGGTATCGACGAGCAGGGCGAGGTCGGAGCTTCCGTCCAGCGCCACGGGGGTCTGGGCGATGATCGAGGCGAGCAGTTGGCGGGCCTGCGGCACGGAGATTTCGCTGGTCTTGTACTCGATGTCAGCGTAACAGTCGCCGCGTTCGGCCTCTATGAATGATAGAAAACAGCAGTTCAACCTTGGCAGCGGCTCTAGCCCGCATTTCTCACCACCCGACGGCCGAAGCACGCCATACGGCCACCAGGACTTCGTTGCGCTGGCTTGCCGTGCTCAACGTACTGTTCAAGTACGCCTGCGCGCGCCAAGCAGCTCGCGCCTCGTCCTGACGGCCCTCTCACGCACTTCGCCTCGCCGCGTGGTGAGAAATGCAGGCTAACAAACTCGTTCGACTCAAGGTCGATTTCGGCGACCACAAGCGGACGATATTCGTGGGGATGAAACAGGAGCGCGAGGATCCGACCGAAATCGAAGGACGACAGGCGTTGTTCATCGTCAACCTGGAGCCGAGGAAGATGATGGGAGGGGAAATCTCGGAGGGCATGCTATTCGACGTCGGTTATGAGGACGGCCTTCAACCGGCGTTCCTGACCCCAG
The DNA here is from genome assembly GCA_028875495.1 of Chloroflexota bacterium. Lineage (GTDB taxonomy): Bacteria > Chloroflexota > Dehalococcoidia > Lucifugimonadales > VXLM01 > VXLM01. The sequence goes on along the minus strand of JAPPDQ010000315.1, from coordinate 1,203 downwards.
AGCACTCGGTCCCGAATGGCGCCCGTGCGGGTTGAGAAATCGGAGAGGGAGAAAGCCATACTGCGATGAGCCGTCTTTGGATCCTCCTGTTGTTGGGCTGCGTTCTGCTCCCCGCGCAGAGCAGCCGCTACCTCGCGAACATCCGGCAACTCACCTCCGGGGGCCAGAACGCCGAGGCCTACTGGTCGCCCGACGGCGAGGAGCTGGTGTTTCAGTCGACGCGAGGCGAGCATCGCTGTGACCAGATCTACGTGATGAAGAGCGACGGCAGCGATGTCCGGATGGTCTCGACCGGCAAGGGAGCGACGACCTGCGGCTACTTCCTGCCCGGCGGCGGCGAGATCCTGTTCGGCTCGACCCATGAGGGCGGCGATGCCTGTCCGCCGCGGCCGGACCGCTCGAAGGGCTACGTCTGGGCGGTGTATCCGAGCTACGACATCTTCGCCGTGGGGCGGGACGGGAAGGGCCTGCGGAAGCTGACGACGGCCGACGGGTACGACACCGAAGGGACCGTCAACTGGAAGACGAAGCGGATCATCTACACCTCGAAGGCCTCAGGCGACCTGGAGTTGTGGTCGATGTCGCCGGACGGCTCCGGCAAACGTCAACTCACTCGCAGCCTCGGCTATGACGGCGGCGCTTTCCTCTCACCCGACGGAAAGAAGATGGTGTGGCGCGCCCATCACCCCAGCGGCGAGGAGGACATCCGGAAGTACAAGGACCTGTTGGCGCAAGACCTGACCGCTCCGATGAGGATGGAGATCTTCGTGGCGGACTCCGACGGCAGCGGCGCGAAACGGATCTCGGATTTCGGCTGCGCCAGCTTCGCCCCACAGTTCACTCCAGACGGCAGGCGGATCATTTTTTCGTCCAACCGGCACGATTGCGACAGCCGCCATTTCGAGCTCTTCCTGATGGACCTGGACGGCTCGAACCTGCGCCAGGTGACGGACTTCGGGGGGTTCACCTCATTTCCCGAGTTCTCGCCCGACGGCGGGAAGCTGGTGTTTACCTCCGACTGGAAGGCGACCGGCCGCTACGAGTTCAATATCTTCGTCGCGGACTGGAAGGAATGAAGGTCCGGATTCCGGGAGAGATCGACAAACCCTGAGTGCGCTCCACACGCCGAGCTTGCCAGCCTTATGACTAGCCTGCATTTCTCACCACCCGACGGTCGAAGCACGCAATACGACCGCCAGGACT
>JAPPDQ010000369.1 GCA_028875495.1 Chloroflexota bacterium | reverse complement strand
CCCGTGGGCGTGTTTGCGTTTGGAGCGCCGGATATCCCGTATTGATGTAATGTATTTTATATTCCTCGCCACGCTCGTATTTACCAGGGAGACGGGGCTGAATCATAGCTGCAAATCCTTTTTGCCTACCCCTGTCAGCCCGACGGGGGAGAGATACAGAGAAGGGGTCTTCGTGATTCAACTCACGAAGACTGAACAGTTACGAATCGCACAGGTCGAGATTTGCAGTCGTCTGATATAGACTCCCGTTGAATGACCGCAGGCGGCGGGGGACAAACACCTATGGGACACGACCCTTCGCTCCGGCTTGAATCACCAAATGACCCTAACGGGGTACATGCTTACAAGACGATCGGAAGTGACGATGGTCAGACCCTCGACGATCGCTTGAGCAACGAGAATTCGGTCGAAGGGGTCACGATGCAGGCCGGGCAGCTTGCCCACTTGTAAGGTAGATTCTTCGGTAATCGGAAGTGAGTTGATTCTATGGAGCCGCCTCTGCTCGACAACGTACTCGTGCGGAGGCACACGTAACCGAAGGCGTCCAAGCTCATACTTGATCGCGATCTCCCACGCGGAGGCGGCGCTAAGGTAGAGTTCGTTAGCGGGGTCGGTGATCGCCGCGCGAGCCGATTCCACAAGGCGTGTGTTGCCATCAACCAGCCATATGAAGACAACGGTGTCCAGTAATAGCCTCATGCGCTACGTAATGGAGACCTTACCTGCCAACTCCCTCGAAATCATCGAGGATGTCGTCGGGGAGCGGGTCGAAAAACGAGTCGGGCACTTCGGCCAGGCCTCTTCCCAGACCCACAGGGCGAGGTTCGTCCATACCGCCGTCAAGGGGCAGTATCTCCGCCACAGGCCGGTTTCTGCGGCAGAGGATGATCCGGTCACCGGCCTTCAAATCGGCGAGGTGCTTGGACAGATGGGTCTTTGCTTCATGGATATTCAGCATCGTGGTCGACATGACCATATAGTAAACTAAGTATCTAGTCTGTGTAAAGAGGGAAGAGAATTCAATTCTCCATGTCGCTCCCGTCTGCAGCAGGAATGAGTAGCCCGGTCTTCCCGGATCTTATGGTGAGGAAAGCATCGCATAGAGTCGTGGCTTTCTCACACGAGTCTGATATAGACTGCCGCTGAATGACCGCAGGGGGCACCGCCATGTGCGCGATGAAGAAGGTGCACCATGTCGTGAGGCGGCCTGGCAATAGGCTGGGCGACCCCGACATCGAGATACCGGTTGCGGAGGACCTGGTGACGGAGCCGGGCGCGCCTGTGCGGGAGGGCGACGTGTCGTTCTACAGCCGCGAGTACCCGCTGGAGGCGCACTTCGTCGAGAACTCCGCCGACCGCGAGTGGCTTTGGTCGCAGTATACGGAGTCGTTCGCGCAGTGGCGCGTGGAGCACGAGAAGGTGGACACGCCGCTGGTGGAGGCGGCGGCCGTGTCGGGCGACATTCCCCCGCACGGGGAACCCGACCCTGACCTCGACCCGACGGAGCCGATACGCCGGAAGGCGCGCGAGTTGGGGTTCAGCGAGGTCGGGTTCACGAGGTACGACCGCCGGTACACGTACGCCAGCAAGAAGAAGTGGGTGAAGTTCCAGCACGCCATCTGCTTGGGGTATGAGCAGGAGTACCACGGTACACAAAAAATTCCGAGCGAGGAGGCGGAGCACACGCACTTCGGGACGTACACGACGGAAGGGGCCGTGTCGCTGGAGCTGGCGGACTACATCCGGTCGCTGGGGTACCACGCGCAGGTGCACAGCCACAGCGACTCCAGCGCGCCGTATATCCCGATGTTCATCAACGCGGGGCTGGGACAGCTTGGGGCGAACGGGCAACTGCTGATGCCGCACTTCGGGTCGCGGGGCCGGCTGATGATGATTACGACGGACGCGCCCGTCCGGTACGACAAGCCGGTGGACTACGGGATCAACCGTTATTGCGACAAGTGCCAGGTGTGCGTGACGCGATGCCCAAGCAACGCCCTGTCACGCGACAAGCTCTGGTGGCGCGGTGCCCTGAAGAACAAGGTGAGCTATGCGCGGTGCCGTCCCGTCATGGGCCGCTACGACGGCTGCTCGATCTGCATGAAGGTGTGTCCGGTACAGAAGTACGGGATGAAGCCGGTGATGGACCACTATGTCGAGACCGGCGAGGTGCTCGGCAAGGGGACGGACGAGCTCGAAGGGTACACGCTCAAGGACAAGGGACATTTCGGGCCGGGCGAGAAGCCGCACTTTGATCGGGAGTTCTTTGAGATACCTCGCGGGCGCTATGAGAACTGGGTCTACGAGGACTTCAAGAAGCGCCTTGCGGCAGGTGAGGAGCTGACGAAAGAGGAACTAGCGGAGTTTGGTGAGGCCGTGCGCGAAGCGGTCCGGACGAAGCGGGAGACGACGGGGTAGAAAGTAGGCCGACCGAGACCGTTCGTGGTGAGCCCTTCGACAGGCTCAGGACAGGCTTGTCGAACCATGAAC
>JAPPDQ010000055.1 GCA_028875495.1 Chloroflexota bacterium | reverse complement strand
CGGACGGTTGCGAGGCCTTCGAGATCTCGAACCCCGCCCACCGGCTCGAACCCGTGAGCGACACCTTTCACGGCAGAGACATCTTCACACCTGCCGCTGCCCACATCGCGTCAGGCTTGAAGCCGGAACACTTGGGCAAGCCGCTGAATGACCTCACAATCCTCAACCTGTTCACCCTTAAGCTAAGCAAAGACTCGGTGGCGGGCAAAGTCATCCACGTCGACCGCTTCGGCAACGTCGTCACCAACATTCAGGCCTCTCAGCTCCCACAAGGTGATGTCGTCGTGGAAATCGCGGACACGAAGATTCACGGGCTGAGCGCGACCTTCGCAGACGCCGAAGGGCTCCTCGCCCTCATAGGCAGCCATGGCTATCTCGAAATCGCGGAGAACCTCGGTAGCGCGTCCCGTCGGCTGGACATCGGGGTTGGAGACACGGTCGTCGCCCATGTCCGATGAGCGTTGACCGGGTCATGTCACCCGTTCGCCCTGAGCTTGTCGAAGGGCGAGTCATGGGTTCGACAAGCTCACCATGAACGATCTTTGCCGACCCTCTACTCCACGTAGGCGTTCCCGAACCGCTCGGAGTGCGCCACTTCGGACAGGTCCTTCCGCCGTCGTCGTATGCCCTTGATGTGGTCGTGCCGGTAACCGAACGGCATGATCGTTATCAGCTCGATATGGTTGGGCATCCCGATGATGTCCTTCGCGGCCCGGTTCTGGTCGGGCTCGTGAAACGCCACGAAGCACGTCCCCATGCCTTCCGACCATGCCAGCACCTCCATCTGCTGGAGCGCCCGTCCGCTGTCGAGATCGGGCCTGTCCGCCGTCCGGCTGTCCATGCCTATGGCAATGGCTATCGGCGCGTCGGCTAGGAACGGCCCGTAGGTCGTGATGCCGCCGATCTTACACAGGGTTTCACGGTCCCGAATCACGATGAAGTGCCACGGCTGCCGGTTGCGAGAGCTTGGCGACCACAGCCCGACCTGCAGCAGCTTGGTGACGATCTCGTCCGGCACCGGATCGGGTTTGAACTGCCGCACCGTCAACCGCGTTCGCAGGGCGTCCCAGACTTCCATATCCGCCTCCCATGCAGTGTTGGTGAGAATCGCCCCTACTGTAACATGGAAGCCGTGCATACCAATCCCGACATCGGACGTTTAACAGTCTAAAGACCTTCTGGGTCGTCCACGATGAGGCAGAGCACATGAACGCATTCGACGAAGTGAACCAGTTCTTCGACCGCGCCGCCGACCGTTTGGGCCTCGACGACGGCACTCGAGACCTCCTCAAGAAGCCCTGGCGTGAGCTGACCGTCTCGGTGCCGGTCCGCATGGACGACGGTTCGATCGAGGTCTTCAACGGCTACCGCATACAGCACAACGCCGCTCGCGGCCCCTACAAGGGCGGAACGCGCTTTCATCCCGCCGCCGACGTCAACGAGGTGCGTGCGCTCGCCTCTCTCATGACATGGAAGACGGCCGTCGTCGACATCCCCTTCGGCGGGGCGAAGGGCGGTATCCAGTGCGACCCCCGCACACTGAGCGAGACCGAGCGCAACCGCATGACTCGCAGGTACACGACCAACATCCACCATTTGCTGGGCGTGAACCGAGACATTCCCGCTCCCGACATGGGCACCGACTCGCAGACGATGGCATGGATGATGGACGCATACGGAGCTATTGCGGGCTACACGCCCGGCATCGTGACAGGTAAGCCCATCGAGATCGGCGGATCAGTCGGACGGGACGCCGCACCGGGACGCGGAGCCGTCTACGTCATGGGCGAGGCGGCCAGGGACATGGGGCTCACCGTGGATGGCGCTCGCGTCGTCGTTCAGGGCTTCGGGCAGGTCGGAAGCTGGGTCGCTCGGATCGCCCACGAGATGGGCTGCAAGGTCGTAGCCGTCAGCGGCATCGAGGGTGGAATCTACAATCCGAACGGACTCGACATCCCCAAGGTCGTCGAGCACCTGCAGGAGGGCAACGGCGTCGTCGGATTCCCGGGCTCGGACGCCGTCAGCAACACCGACCTGCTGGAGCTCGATTGCGACGTGCTCGTCCCCGCCGCGATTGAAAGCGTCATCCACCAGGGCAACGCTCCCAGGATCAGGGCCGCCGTAGTCGTCGAGGCGGCGAACCACCCCGTCACGCCGGAGGGCGACGCCATCCTGAACGACCGCGGCATCCACGTCCTGCCCGACATCCTCGTCAATGCCGGTGGCGTCGTCGGCTCCTATTTCGAGTGGACGCAGAACCTCTACCAGCACAAGTGGGACGAGGACGAGGTCAGCGAAGAGCTCCACAAGATCATGTCGAGCGCCTACCGCGATGTGTGGGAAATCGTTCAGCGCGAGCAGGTCACCTTCCGCGAGGCGGCCTTCCTGCTCGGCGTAGGCCGCGTCCACCACGCCGCCAAGCTGCGGGGGTTCGTGTAGGGACGGGGACTACCTTCCGGCCAGTCTCCACCTATCCCTATACAAAGACAGAGA
>JAPPDQ010000516.1 GCA_028875495.1 Chloroflexota bacterium | reverse complement strand
CTTCCGGTATGACTGAGACGACGGTATTGAACGCCCGGTAGGGATTTGCGTCATCGCGCTGCAGGACGGCGCCGGGGCCCGCATCATCGTCGTTATCGTATACGAAGATGTTCACCGGGTTGCGGGTGGTCTCAATGGCCTCGATCCGTTCGAGCTGCGGTTCCAAGTAGCCGACGAGGTGCTCGCCAAACTCCGGATACTGCCCGTGCCAGTGCACAGTGAGCTCATCCTTCGCATACGACTGCCATTCAAAGCGCTCGTCCATCCACACGAACTCGCGTGGATAGCTCAAGCGAACGCTGCCGTCGGCTCCCGTCACTTTCCAGCGCCACCGGAGGGCGTGACCGGGCGGGAAAGCCTGTTCCTCAGAAGGTTCCCATCGCCAGATAATCGTGGTCTTTCCGGGGAACCGCACGGAGTGGATGGTCCCGCCGCCGCAGGAATGAATCGGCTCAATGATGAATTCGAGGTCGACCGACTGAGGCTCCGGTACACCCGCATACATCAGGTGGAACTCGACGGCGTCCGGGAAATCCGTCCGTACTGCATTTGCCAGTGTAGCCAGCGGCGGGACATACGGGTCCTCCGCGGCTGCGGTCCCGACAGGGAGAACCCACGCCGCAACCACAGCAGTGGCGATGAGAAGACCTATCTTTGTCTGCATGCGGAACATTCTGCTTCTACTGCTCGAAGTAGATGTCTTCAAAGAAGTGAACGCCCGTCGATGCGGGCCTGTAACCTATGACATACTGATGGACTAGCTCGTGCCTGCGTTCGTGCCACAGAGGAACGACCACCCAGTCATCACGGGCGATACTCTCTATTTGCTTATACGTCTCAGCGCGCAGCATGGGGTCCGGGCTGACGGCGGCCTCCTCGAGCAGAGCGTCGATCTCAGGGTTCGAGTAGCCGAAGCGGTTGTGCCGCCCATCCGAGTGCAGGAGCGTTTCGAGGTAGTTTTCGGCGTCGAGGTAGTCGGGGCACCACGTGTCCCTCCATACGCCTGCCTGCTCCGCCGAAGGCCCTGTGAAGGCCTGTACGTCGATGCCGAGGTATTCTCCCCACATCCAGACCATCGTGTGATTGTCGACGGCGGTGGGTATCGGAGAATCATCGGCCAAGCGGTCGGTCACCCCCCATAACAGCGACCGGGCGACCTCCGGTATGAACGGCCCCGCCGTCATGGCTTCGTTGTGACCGGGAATGCCGGGCGGCACCAGCGTATACGCCCTGTCGACCGTCTCCTTCATCACGACGGAGATGATCTTGTCCAGATCGAGGGCCTTTGCGAAGGCCTGTCGAACTCTCACATGGTCGAAGGGCGGTACCGTCGTATCGAACGCGAGGTAGTGAGTGCAGAATGTCGGAACGGACACGTGGTCGGCGAAGAGGTCGTCACGGGGGTCGTGGGCGCGGTCGATCTGCTCCAGAGGAACGGACACCACGTCGATCTGCTCGCTGGGATACACCGAAAGCGGATCGTCCACGTTGAAGCGGTACACGACTCCGCGCAGCTTGGGTCGCTCAAGGTGGTAACTGCGACTCCGTCCAAGCACAATGCCCTGCCCCCTGCCCCAGGCGACAAACTTGAACGGCCCCGTCCCGTTGGGTCGCTCGGCCAGGTCACCGGCTTCGACGTTGCTTCGGTCTACCACCGATGCTACGGGGTGAGTCAGCTTCTGCAGGAACGTTTGACGGGGCTTTGTGAGCGTGACGCGGAGCGTGAATAGGTCGAGCGCCTCGATACCGGAAATCTCGTCAGCCTCGCCTGCCAGCTTCTCGCGCACGCCAACGATGTCGCCGAGGTACACGCCCGCCGTGGGAGACCCGGTCTCTGGATCCGTCGCCCGCTCCCACGAGTAGACCACGTCCTCGGTCGTGACCCAGTCGCCGTTGTGGAAGTAGGCGTCGTAGCGGAGGTTGAAGGTGTAGACTTTGCCGTCCGCCGAAACGCTCCAGTCCCGCGCGATGTCGGGTATCACGTTCATGCCGCTGTCGTGCCGGACGAGGCTGCCGAACAGCGCGTTGAGGGGCCCGGTGCCCCTTCCGGTATGAAGGGCGGGGTCGAGAGTCTGAGGTTCCTCGCTCAGCAGGACGAATATATCGTCGGAAGCGGCCTGTGTCGCGTCGGGCGGTATCAGCGTGAACGTTCCGATGATCTCATCGAGCGTATCGCGCAGCCGGTCGTAGTCTGTGGAAGTTCCATACGCGCGAATGACGAAGTCCTGCCTGCCGCGCAAGACGCCCGTCCAACCCTCCTTGATGCCAAGCTCGCCGTTCCACTCGAACACCGTGCGAAAGCCCGTCGTGTCCGGCCCCAGGGAGACGGGAAGCTCCTCATAGATGTCGATGAAGCGCTTGCCGTAGTTCGAAATCTGCCAGTCCATCCACTCGCGAGGGGCTTCGGGCCCGACGTGACGGTGAACCGATACCTGGATGGAGACGAAGTCGGTATAGCCCGGCGGCTTTAGCTCGACGACCGCGACCCGACGTCACG
>JAPPDQ010000481.1 GCA_028875495.1 Chloroflexota bacterium | reverse complement strand
CCATGGCCATTGCGGAGGCGTCGTTGGTGTAGATGCCGTTGTTCTCCCACCGAACGTTGGTCCAGCCCGAGATTGCGAACCCTTTGTCCTCGGTTCCGTCCTGCCCGACGAAATAGCTCAGAGCTCCCTCAAATGTGTCACGGAACTGCTCTTCCGCCGCAAGGGTCGGCTTGAACATGACCCTGGTCTCGCCATATGCATAACGATCATTGATGTGTTTCGTCGCACGTGCGGTGTAGTCGCCGCCATCCGCGTGAGTTTGGGCAATCGCGACAATACCCTCGCCCCAGGCTTGTTGTGCATCAATGACAGCCTGTTCGGAGATGATGGTGTCCTCACTTTCGTGGAATAGAAGAGATCGTGGGCTCGGGCAGACTATAGCAATCGCTTCCTATCCCGGCAATATCTGCGCTGCCGCGACAGGCCGAGTCGTCGCCCACTACGGGGAGGCCACACATGGAGCGCAGGAAATGGGAGGGCTACCTTTGAGAAACACACCTGCGAAAGGTCAGCCATGAAGCCCCAGGACTTTTCCCACCACGTCAGGCATCCTCCCTTCCTGACGGTCTGGGGCCCCTTCATCCTGGGCCTCCTGGTCTCTGCCTACTTCGTGGCGCGGACCGTCTTCGGTTTCTCGTGGGACAATCTGGCGCTTGCGATTCTGGCCCTCCTGGTCGCATTCATCGTCCCGCAGTCGCGCCGCCATGCGTTTCCCGTGCAGGACAGAGTGATCAGGCTCGAGGAGCGGCTGAGGCTGAAGGAACTGCTGCCGGACGTGCCCGCCTCCCGAATCGACGCAATCCCTACCGACCAGCTTATTGCGCTCCGCTTCGCGTCGGACGGCGAGGTGGAGGAATTGGTCCAGCGGATCTTCTCCGGCGAACTCGTCAGTCGGCGGGAGATCAAGCGGGCCGTGCGCGAGTGGAGACCGGACCACGAGCGGGTGTAGCACCCTGGAACCATCCAGCCAGCACGATGCAGTCCACCCGTCAGTAGACTCTCGGGATGAAGAGGTACGGCACCTCCTCAACGTAGCGATCCCAGTCGGCACCGTATTTCCGCTTGCAGCGCGCAATGTCGCGGCGCGCGCGATGAAGGATCATGACCACGAAGAAGACCAGGTAGAAATAGGGCAGGAAGTATTCGAAGCCGCAGATCAGGCCCCATGACAGCGCCATGAGGGCGTCCGCCGTGTAGTTGGGCTTGCGAGCGTAGCGCCACCATCCGTCGACGAGGAGCTTGGAACCGGCGGCGGTGTCTAGGTGGCGGGGGTTCTCGAGAGTGCGCCAGGGCAACTGCGGGAACGTCCTGCGCTTCACGTACGAGTCGTTGAGCTGCATGCGAAAGTAGATTCGCTGGCTGTTGGACGTGTCCCAGACGTAGTAGGCTCCGCAAGAAGTCCCACGTCGTCGGGATGCCCTCCTCACCTTTCATGCAGGCGTTGGCGTAGAGGAAATGGGCGACGATCATGAAGATCATGGGACCGCTGACCCGGCCATGGGCGGCGTACTGGTGCGCTGCGCAGCTCGCCGTCAGCAAAAAGAGCGTGAGCCAGGACACGCGAATCTCCGCCCACATCTTCAGGTCCAGCTGCCCGATGCGCGGGTTGAGCCGTGCCCCCATGAAGAAGTCGTGGAGGATGTTCGACGACGACCGCTCGGCATTGCCCGAGAGCCTCGCGCCGACGTACACGGCGACGGCGATCGCGTTCGCGGTGATCATGGCCGCGATCATGAACGAGCCGAACTGCTCGTAGATCGTCTGCAATGGGAAGATGCCCGAGAAGTGCAGCCCCGCGACGCCGACGAGGGTCAGCCACCAGGCGCTGATTCCATTGCAGCGGTAGACCAGTCGCTCGCCTCCGCGCGATGGGATCGGCAGACCCTTGACCTTCAATCCCGGAAGAAAGGCCGACAACAATCCCTGCACGACGAGAAACGTCCAGTAGATCGCGAACGTGCGCCAGGACGGCGTCGCGTGCGCAACGACCTGCTCCCAGACCCGCCCCACGAACGACCCCATGTCGGACAACCCGGCCGGGTAGAAGACGGCGCCGTCATGGAAGCGCCAGGCCAGCCACAGGTAGAGCATCAAGGCGTGCGACACCGTGATGATGAGGCCCGCCCCGAGCGCGCCTCCGAACTCGCGCGCCGCGTCGTCGCCCCTGCGCGCCGTCATCGGCTGGTTGCGGTGGTCGCCGCCGCCCTCATCGGGACAGTCGGGCCCGGTCCTGCAGGGCGTCAGGATTGATTGCCATTGAACAGACTCGGTTGATCGGTTTCGGCGGTAATCCCGGACAGGCTAAGTTCGTTGTCGGTGCCAGATCGGCAACCCTGGCGTTGGGCTGACCTCTCCAAAAGTACACCGACCGAACCCATTCCCGGCCGGCCATTGACGCGCCCCGGCGCGCGAGAACCGAGAGACACCATGAAGGCTGCGAACAGAATCCCGCTCGTCATCGCGATGCCCCTTCTTTCCGGCATCCTGGTCACCAGCCTGGCCTGC
>JAPPDQ010000011.1 GCA_028875495.1 Chloroflexota bacterium | reverse complement strand
CAACGGCGGCATGAAGGGCGTGCGCTTGGCATACATCCATGAGGGCGAAACGGGCTTCATGGCCATCTTCTACGCGCCCGGCGACGTCTTCGACGAGTGGAGGTCCGTAGTCGACTACTGCATCGGCACCTTCTCCGTCGGAGGCTTCTCAGTGGCCGACGGAATGACGGACGAGTAACGCTGCGAAACCGCCCACGTTGACACGACCCCTACTCGGTCGTACACTCACTCGCCGAGTATTGCTCACACATCCCCGCGTGAACGCCTAAAGGACCCAACCCTCATGCCAAAAGAGAATCTGCGCGAACTCATCGTCGGAGCCGCAGCGGCGGTCGCAACGCCATTCGACGAGAACTACGAGGTCGACCTCGGCAAGATGTACGACCTCACGCAATGGTGGGTCGCAAACGGATTGGTAAAAGGCAACGGAATCATCAAGGTGGCCGCTGCCGCCGGTGAGGGCCCGATGCTCGACGACCCGGAGTGGGCCGCCCTGCTCCGCACGACCGTGCAGGCGTCGGACGGTAAGGCCACCGTCATGTGCGGACTCCACTATAAGGACACCAAGCGCACCATCAGGGACGCGCAAGTCGCGCAGGACATGGGCGCTCACGCCCTGCAGGTCTGCCCGCCCATCTTCAACGATCCGTCCCAGGAAGACCTCTTGGACTACTACGGCGACCTATCCGACGCCATCGACATCGGGATCATGGTCTACCACACTCATTGGCTCAAGGGAGGGCGCATCGACACCGACACCCTCCTGAAGATGAGCGACTTCGAAAACGTCGTGGCGATCAAGTGGAGCCCCCACGACGGACAGGTCTACGAGGAAATGGCATCGTTCGTCGACCGCTTCAACATCATCGACAACACCGTCAACCCCGTGCGCTGCGCCAAACATGGCGGGCACGGCTTCGTCCAGACGAGTGTCGAGGCTTACCCGCCACACGACCTCAAGGTATGGGAGCTTATCCAGGCCAAGCAGTGGGACGAGGCCGAGAACCTGTACCGCAGCGTGCAGGGACCGCTCCGCAAGTTCGGCGAGAAGATAAACCACCGTTCCGGCGGTCAGGGAAGGGTGATGAAGGGCATCCTGGAAATACTCGGCGAGCCTGTCGGCTCCTCCCGTCCGCCATCGAAGCCGCTGAACGACGAGGAGAAGCGGGAGCTTCGGGGAATCATCGAGGGGTTCGGCTGGCCCATTCCCGTCCGCTAAACTCCCGAAACCCTTCTAATGGAGCTGTCCAAGGGGCTACCTTGCACTACTACCTATTGATTTTTGCGCGTAACTCTGGTTGTATTGCGCCAATAATCGGAGTTGATGCGATCTGTTAGACCGAAAAACGGATTCCGCAGCTTGAATTTAGAGTCTTGCCTAAAGGAGGAAGACCTTGAAAAACATACCGATAGCATATCGAATAGCGATAGCCGTGGCCGCAGTGTTCGCGCTGAGCGTGGCACTGTCGTGTGCGGCAACGGAGGAGCAGGAGCAGCCGGCGCCTGCGCAGCAAGCCCGGCCAGCCGCTCCTGCCGCCGATCCCGCGCCCGCGCCTGAGGTGCCGGCAATGGAGGTTGCCGCTCAGCAGCAGCCTGCGCCCGCCGCCCCCGCTCGCGCGGCAGACCAGCCGGATGCCCCCGTTTCCGCAGGAGTCGGAGCCGTCGCGCCCGCTCCCGCCGAGCGGATGGCCCCCGAATCGGGGATGGAAATGGCTGCCATGGAGTACGTGGCCAAGCCCCAGGCACCCGGCGCTTATTGGGCATACATCGAGGAATACAGCCCTCGCCCGACGAGCTTCCAGGAGAGCCCCACGTTCGCCCAGATGGTTCGGGAGGGCAGCCTGCCTCCGCTTGAGCAGCGACTTCCCGTGGCGGAGGATGTCTACGTCTTCGCCCCGCCCGATGAGATCGGCGTTTACGGCGGCGAAGGTCGGCTCATCACCGGCGGAAAGACCAGCCGGTACCTGAAGTTCGAGGCGTTTGGCGGCAACGGGACCTGCATGCAATACGACGCCAACGGCGTCAACTTCTATCCGCTCGCCTGCAAAGCCGTCAACCTCAGTGAGGACGGACGCACCTACACCGTCACACTGCGAAACGGCCTCAAGTGGTCGGACGGAATGCCCATGACGATGGCGGATGTCGAGTGGGTCTGGAACGAAGACGTGCAGTTCAACCCCGAGCTCAACAAGGCCTATTCCGGGACCGTCAAGGACCCGGTTACCGGCAACGTGGTGGCCTTTAACAAGGTAGATGACCTGAACTTCACCCTGAGCTTCGACTCGCCGTACTTCACGTTCATGGAGGGAGGGCGATTCCGGCAGGGGCAGCATTGCACCCGCACCCACGCCTGCATGTACGAACCCTTCCATTACTCACAGCGATTCCATCCCAAGTACGCCGATCCCACAGAGTTCAAGAAGATCATGGACGAGAAAGGCTACACAGACTGGACGCAGGTCTGGATCGGCAAGTACCACGTTCGCTACGACGCAGACGTCCCCTTCCCCCGCCACCA
>JAPPDQ010000353.1 GCA_028875495.1 Chloroflexota bacterium | reverse complement strand
ATTGGTGAAGGTCGGGACTGAGGTTGACGAGGAACTGGAACCCTCCCTCTGTCAAGGGGTCGACTCTGAACTCCCCATGCCCCAAGTCCTTGTCTAGCTGCAGCGATAGAAGCTGTAGAATCGAGGACCGAAGCTGAACGACATGCCCCAATGCGAGACGGCTGCCCCTCTCGATGGCGACCGTTTGTTGGTCCCAGATTCCGTGGACGCCATCGCGCTCCTTGGCCAGCAAGAGATCACAGGACGCGACGCTAACGATCATCGGGGTGAACAAGGGCGGCTCGCCGAGGTCGTTCTCGTCCCACTGGATTCGGTGCGACTCTGTCTCCGACACGTGGGTGCGGCGGTACGAGGAGACCGGGGACGAGATGGCGCAGACGTAGCGTGCCTTGCCTTCGCTTAGCAGCCGAGAGATTAGTGGCGCACCCTCGATCCGATGGCGTAGGACGAATGAGGTTCGGTCCTTGCCCGCCTCGAACTCGAGGGCATAGCGACCATTGGGGTAGGAGATGTTGCCGGCTTCCAATACGGGGAATCCGTGCGACCGGATGGAATTGGACGGCGAACTTGCCTCGGTTACGATCTCGCTCACGTTCCTACTCCCCGTCCGCAACCGCCGAAGTACGGAACACTTCCACCCGCAAGGCCGGTTCGCGGCCAGGGAGAATGAGCAGGGCTTCGGGAAGCTCGTAACGGACCTCGATGTCAAGTGAGGAGTTGGGTGCCACGTCCCCCAGACGAACTCCAACTACCTTTCCGTCGTGCCTGACCAGGTCTTGGCCGTTGAGGTCTCGGCCTCCCACGGATACTTGCGTGAGATACACCGTTTCGATTTCGTCGCGGCGCAGGTTGTCGCAGGTTGCGTCGACGTTCTCGTCAACGCACAGTCGCAGCTCGGCGGCGTCGCAGCCTTGCTCGCACTCCAAGCGGATGCGGCGCCGATTGGTGCCCGCCGGGATGGATGCTGCCTGAAACAGCGACCGCAGCACGGGGCGGGGTCGCTGGATCTTGGGTGGAGCTCCCTGATTCGGCTTGGTCCCGCCACCATTGCCTGCTCCGGGGCCGGGAAGGCGCTCGCCGTAGGCATACCCCGGATCCCGCCGAGTGACAGCCACCGGGCTTCCCCAGAAGGATCGCCGCGCACCACCTCGTGTGCCGTCGCCTCCAAAATCGAGCGCCAGAAAGTCCACAGGGCTATACGCCTCGCTCCCAACCTCCGGCACTACAGACTTCAAGAAGTCCCGAATCTCCCGAAACGCCGCTCGCAACTCGCTTGCCTCTTTCTTGGACAGGCGCTGTTTGACGTCGAGCTTGTCGTGCAGCGGACCCTCCGAGTTGCGCACTAACTCGTGCAGCCGGCCCCCGGAGTGGGAGTCCAAGAGCAAGATGGCGTGGAATGGCTTGCGGTCTTGGAATGCGTAGTAGAACCCAGGAAGGTTTCTGTCGTCGGTGATCCACATGCCATTTCTGCACAAATCGACACGAGGCGTGCCCGAGGAGCGCTCTCGAATCCGGATCCGCACCTCACCGAGCGTGGTCTCAAAGACATGGTTGCTTCCGAATCGGAACGCGTCATACGCGTCGTAGGCCCGATTCCCGCTAAGAAACGCCTGCGACCGCTTCTCGTCTCGATTCGCTTCGAGCACCGACCGTAGTGTTGAGCGATCAAGTGACTTCGGTGTGCCCGCCCCCCCGGGCCTTCGATCCTCGACCTGTACGACAAGCCGTTCTTCATCGATTGCTTGGAAGAAGTTGCATGCGGCCGCCTTGGATACCATGTCCCACAATGGGTCGCTTTCCCTGAAGTTGTTGAATGCGGAGATGATGACTGCCGTTCCATGCCCGGAACTCTGTTCAATATCGTCCAGATTCTCGGTGATCAGGTCGGGCAGGAACGTGCCGTTGGCGTATTCGTAGGATCCAGCGCGAAACCCATTCACTAGGAACCCGTCGCCGGATGTTTGGTGTTGTTGCTTGCGATTGATCGATGAGGCGAGCACAGCGTGGCCAGCGCCAATTCTCGATCCATCCGACGTTACACCGCCGTACAGGACGTAGCGGAGATTGGATGCCGGAATCGCAACCGTGTGACCATTCCCGAACGTGCCAGTCGCTGCCCCGCCCTTCGCGCTTACTCCATCACTCAGTAACGCCGACATCTTGGTCGGGTTGAGTCCAATACCGTTGTCGAGTACCGCAAGAATGTCGTGCTCTTTCCCTTTCACGGCACTCCGTATCACTCGAACAACTCGCTCGGCTTGGCTCGGCAGGTGGCCGCCGCCCATGTTTTCGTGCGTTCTGACGGCAGCGAAAAATGCCTTCCGGAAGGACTTAATGCCGGGAATATCGCGCGTCTTCTGTCGCGTGAGCCGGAACCGGACCCTCGCGGGCGACACGTTGGCTTCAACCGCCGCGTCCAAGGAGTTCTGGATCAGCTCCCGAACGACTGCGGCCGGCCGCAAGTCGCTGAAGCCAGCGATTCCGGACGGTGTGAAGCCGCTGGGAGAGCCCGGTCCGAATT
>JAPPDQ010000449.1 GCA_028875495.1 Chloroflexota bacterium | reverse complement strand
GCGCTCGAGCTGTCACGCCCAGGTGACGGCGACCTTTCGGATCCAGTACTTGCTCGGCCAGCGATCCTCGCGGGCAACTACGCAGTGCTCTTGCCTGAGGATGGAGATCGGCTCGTATGGCTACTCGATCCCCATGCTCCACCCGAGCATCGAGTTGCACGAGTTGATGTTGCGGATCTAGAGCCAGGTCACGTAATCATCCTTCGAACAGCCGGAGGAGGCGACCTGATCGTCCCTATCGCGGACGACATACTCGGGCGGGACGCACACAAGCTGCGCGAACTGCAGCGTAGGTGGAAGCTACAGCTGCGCTCGTGGGTCAGGCAGCACCGGACGATTCGTCGAGCAGCTGCCGAACTGCGGCGTCTTGGCTGTGAGAGAGCGAATCCCCAGAACCTCCAGAATTGGCTCGGCGACCGGTCCCTGCGAACAGAGAACCGTGACGACTGGCAAGTGCTAATGGATGCAGCCTCACTCTCGCAAGAGGCGGAGACGATCTGGCGTGCCATGTCCAGGCTGCACAGCGCACACACGGAAGCTGGTCGATCCATCGGGCGTCGCCTCCGAGAGATGGCCGACACCAGTCCGCTCAACGAGTTGCTGGATTCTGGCCGTCAAGTGTTCTCGCAAGCACGCGGTGGATCAGTCACTGCGTTCAGGATCGAAGCGTTCGCACCATCCACAGTTCAATGTGCTCCAGACCGACTGATGATCCCCACCGCTGTTCGGGAAGAATGGCTTACCTGATCCCGCCGGATTACCCACCCGATACGAGTCCGGGAGAGGTGCTCGTCTTCGAAGCTCTACGCGAGCCGTCTACTGGGAGAGGTTGGACCGTCCTTCATTCCCTTCACATCCCTGAACACATACGACAGGTGGAGGGCGAGGCAGACTTCGTGGTCCTCATGCCGGGCCTGGGCGTCCTCATACTCGAGGTCAAGGGCCACCGCAGGGCAGACTACGTGGACGGTGCCTGGTACCTCGGAGAGAGCGCTGGACCGGACTACCGCGGCCCCTTGCGGCAGTCCGAGATGGCCGCGCGAAGCATCAAGCGCAAAGTCGTCGAGGCGCTTCCATCAGCCTCGCGGATCCTCTTCTGGTCCGCAGTCCTGTTCACTCACTGCACGCCCACCGTGCGCGCACCGACCGGCGACTGGCACCCGTGGCAGTTGCTCACAAGCGCGGACCTCGATCTCAAGAGCATCGAACGGCTGCTCGAAGATGCCATGCGCAGCGCTCGCGACCATGTAGCACGGGTCGGGCAAGCGCGCTGGTTCGACCCGGCCGAGTTGAGACCCTCAAAGACCGAATGCGAACGAATTCGGCGGGCTCTAAGGCCCGACTTGCACTTCCTTCCGGCAACGTCAACCATCCGGCAGCGTCGCATACAACAGATCCGCCGATTTACCGAAGAGCAACTCGAGATCATCGACGGGCTCGATGGTGTGAACGAGCGCGCCGTAGTCGAGGGGCCAGCCGGGACGGGCAAGACCGTCCTGGCCTTCGAGGAGGCCCGCAAGGCAAGCTCCCTAGGCGCGCGAACAGCGCTCCTCTGTTTCAACCAGCAACTGGCCGCCCACCTCAAGAACGAAGCGGAGCAGTTCAAGCTGGTGGACGTGGACATCTTGTCGTTTCACGCACTGCTACGCCGTGTGGCGGAAGAGATTCCCCCGAGCAATGCGGGCCATGACTATTGGGCGCAAGTGCTTCCTGACAAAGCACTTGCTCGTCTACTCGACGCCGGACCCCGATACGACTTCCTCATCATCGACGAAGCACAGGATCTGGTTAGACCTGCATACCTAGATGTCATGGACGCCTTGCTCGTCAATGAGCTATCGAGTGGCAGCTGGCGCATGTTCGGCGACTTCGAGCGCCAGGCGATCTTCGACGTTGAGCCCGAGGACACGGTGAACGCAATCTTGCGGCGGAGTCATGATGTCGCGCGCTACAGGCTGAGGAGAAACTGCCGGAACACCCCTCGCGTCGCGGAGTACGTCGTGCAGTTGGGTGGCTTGAGCCCCGGCTACACCAGGGTGATGCGACCCGATCCTGGCCGCGAGGGCACCCCCAGGACGAGCTTCTACGCCTCAAGTGAGGATCAGCAACGGCTTCTCAAGGAAGCCCTCGGACAACTCCAGCAGAGCGGGGAGTTTGCGTCAGAGGACATCGTCGTACTCTCCCCCGTCGTGGACTCGTGCGCGCTGAGCCTGTCTAAGTCCAGGGGATCTCGCCTTACCGCTCTACCAGAGAGGCAAGAGGGCGCCATTAGCTTTGGGACCATCTCAGCATTCAAGGGGCTCGAAGCCCCGGCCGTGATTCTCACCGACATCGACGAAGTAGGCACACCGCGAGCGCAGCGGCTCTTCTACGTAGCCGTATCGAGGGCTACCGACTGCTTACGTGTCCTCATTCGAGACGGCTTGCAGCGGGCCGTTGCCAGACTGGTTACAGGGGAATGCTAGATGCCCCAGTTCGTTGAAGCTCGCGCCAAGGCCCTCAGCGTGCTCCAGCGCGAGCTCG
>JAPPDQ010000088.1 GCA_028875495.1 Chloroflexota bacterium | reverse complement strand
GATAGGTCTTTTGTGGTATATTTTCGTTGTGGGGGCTATTCGCGAATCGCCCCTACGGCAGGTTGGCCGAGGAATATTCTCAAAGTAATAGCATTTTGAGGTAAAATCATTGGGGAAATCGCAGATTTCGGGACTTGCTCAGACGGTTTTGGGGCCTGTGGACCCCTCTACGCTGGGCATGACGTCAACGCACGAGCACATCTTCATCGACTTCGTGTGCATGTACACGCCCTCGACGGAGGCGAGCACCAAGCATCGTGGGGAAGAGCAGGTGACGATGGAGAATCTCGGATGGGTGCGCTATGACCCGTTCAGGAATATCGACAATCTCGAACTGCTGGACGAAGACATGGCGATCTACGAGATCGCGCTGTTCGGGCGAGCGGGCGGAGGCACGATCGTCGACGCGACGACGATAGGGATTGGAAGAGACCCGCTGGGGCTGGCGAGGGTCGCCAGGGCGACCGGGGTGAACATCGTGATGGGCGCAGGGTACTACGTGGGGATAGTGCATCCCGACGACATGGACGAGAAGTCGGAGGACGAGATTACGCAGGAGATCATCGAGGAGCTGACCGTAGGCGTCGGCTCGACGGGCGTCAAGGCGGGGATCATCGGCGAGCTGGGGTGCACGTGGCCGCTGAACGACAACGAGCGGAAGGTACTAAGGGCGGGGGCCCGAGCGCAGCAGGAGACGGGGGCTGGGATTCTCATCCATCCGGGACGGAACCCGCGCGCTCCATTCGAGATACTCGACGTTCTCGAAGGAGCAGGGGCGGACGCTGGCCGGGTCGTCATGGGACATCTCGATAGGACGATACTCGACCCGGACACGCTGTTGGAGTTCGCGAAGCGGGGGTCGATGCTGGAGTACGATCTGTTCGGCTGGGAGACGTCGCACTACTCGCTTGGCGAGATCGACATGATGCACGACGGCCAGCGGCTGGACTACGTTGAGCTTCTGATCGAGCACGGGTACCTTTCCCAGCTCGTGCTGGCGCAGGATGTTTTTTGCAAGTCACGCACCTTTAGTTTCGGCGGGTACGGGTACGACCACCTGATTGAGAATATCGTCCCGAGGATGCGCGACCGGGGAATGCCGGAAGAGCAGATACAGCAGATCATGGTGGAGAATCCGGCGAGGATTCTTACGTTTGAGTAATTGATGGAGTGTAGACAATGACGACAGAGGACAGACTGAAGGAACTTGGCATCGAGCTGCCGTCGCCGCAATCGCCGGCGGCCAACTACGTCCCGGCGGTGCGGACGGGGAATCTCTTGTATTTGGCGGGCGTCGGGCCGGCAAAGCGGCCTGATGGGACGACGCCGAGCGGCAAGGTCGGGGCGGAACTTACCCAGGAAGAGGGGTACGAGGCGGCGCGGTTGGTGTGTCTGAACATCCTTTCACGGCTTAGGGCAGAGCTCGGCGATCTTGATCGCGTGGCACGGGTGGTGAAGCTGCTGGGGATGGTGAACGCGACGCCGGACTTCACCGAGCACCCTGCCGTCATCAATGGGTGCTCCGATTTACTGGTGGAGGTGTTCGGAGATCGGGGGAAGCACGCTCGATCGGCGGTTGGGATGGGGAGTCTGCCGTTCGGGATACCGGTGGAGATCGAGGCGATTGTGGAGGTAGCAGACTAGGGGCGGTCTCAAAACGATGTGCGTTGGCAGAGAATTGCCCTTCGACAAGCTCAGGGCGAACGTGTTTTTCTCTGAGTCGGCATGTGGAGAACACTCGCCGAAGCGTATTTTGAGATAGTTACTAAGGGGAAGAGGCGCTGTTGCTCCTTTAGCTGCACAACCGTGGGAAGGGCGTTCATTTCCTGACTCTTGGTTTGTGGCAATGACCGAAGATGGATTCCCGCCTCCGCGGGAATGACGAAAGATGTCTTGTCATTCATCTTGACGGCAGAGACGAGTGGAAGCGGCGGGAACTGCCCCTCGACAAGCTCAGGGCGAACGGAAGGGTTTTTTTTAAGGAACCTCTAAGGCGCGTTCGGCGTTGACAAGTAGTCGATATCTTCCTATAATTCGGCGTATGAGAAGGAAACAGGGCACACTTCTGCCAATTGAATTATCGATTCTGGAGTCCGGCCTGGAACTTCACGGTAGGCAGGTGGCGGAGTTCTATGGGTTCCTGATTGCCAAGCACCTCGCGGAACGGGAAGGCGCTCGGAAGCTCACCGCATACGGTACGCTGTATAAAGCCCTTTCGAGGATGGAAGCCCAGGGACTTCTTTCGAGTCGCTGGGAGGATCCTGTCAACGCGGCAACAAGCGGACGGCCCAGGCGACGGCTGTACCAGGTGACTCCGGCGGGACAGGGCGCCCTACTGGCGGCCCGCTCACACGCCGGTCAGGCGGCCACTTCCCACCACCAGGAACTAGCGACCTCCTAGATGAATCCATCGAGGCTACCATTCACCGCTCGCTTCGTGCGCCAGTGGGTACGGCTCTACACGTTGGGCCTTCCCGCGGCGGATCGTGACGCGCGTCTCGCGGAGATAGAGTCCGACATCTGGGAAGAG
>JAPPDQ010000104.1 GCA_028875495.1 Chloroflexota bacterium | reverse complement strand
GAGCGGCTTGTGCATATAAGGCCACGTCCCAATGCAGATCGCTTCAGTGTCGTCCGCCGCTATCAGGTCGTACGGGTCGTCATAGACTGTAGGAATCCCATACTCGTCCGCAACCCGCTGCCCGGACTCCCTGCTCCTGTTCGCCACCGAGACGATCTCAACGCCGTCCAGCGCCTGGAAGCCGGGTATATGCTTTTCCTTCGTATTCGCCCCCGCCCCTACGATCCCTATTCTAATGGTGTCCATCCAAACTCCTCTCCAAAATTCGCCATTCCGTCATAGGCATGAAAATAAGTCCCGGCAAACCTAACGTGGGACGATTCTCGTAGTCGTCCGTCTCCGCTGTGAATCCAACACAAAGGCACAGAAGGTCTATATCCAGATCCCAGCACCCCTACGCCGGATACAGCAGCCGCCCCTGACGCTCCGTCTCGACGCGGAACAGGTACCCCTCGATGGTCGTCACATACAGGACAGACAGGCCCTCCTCCGCGAACGTGCAGTTCGTCGGACGGTCTACCGGAACGTCGTGCCGTTCCAGCACCTCCCCCGACGGAGAGAACGCGTATATCGACGGTCCCGGCCCGCCCTGCGCCCATCCGGCCGTCGCGATCAGGTTGCCCTCCGTATCGAGGCACATACCGTCGATGCCACGGTGCGCCCCAAAGTCGTGGAGCACCTCCATCTCGCCCAGCGAACCGTCCTCCATGACCGGATAGGCCCGAAGCTGTCGAAGCTCGCTCTCAAGTCGACCGCTCTGCGCTACGTACAGGATGCTGTGGTCGAGCGAGAACAGCAGTCCGTTCGGACGAGTCGTGTCGAACGTTACCCGATTGATCGACCATGACCCGTCGGCCTGCGGATCGAGCCGGTACACCGAGTCGTGATCCAGGTCTTTGTTGGCCACGTCCTCGGTCCAGTCTCCACCTGATCCCTCGTAGTACGGATCCGTGAACCACACCCGGCCCTGCAGGTCGATGGCGAGGTCGTTGGGGATGTTCAAACGCTTCCCTTCGAACCCGTCCGTGAGCGAGGTCGCGGAGCCATCCGACTCGTACCGCACTACTCGACGCGCTCCTCCCTCACATGCGTACAGCACACCGTCGGGATCGAGCATCAGACCATTCGCGTAGTTCGTGTCCTCACGGTAGACCGTAGACTTGCCCGTCGTCGGATCGTACCGCATGATGCGAGATTGCTGAATGCTCGTGAAGAGCAACCCTCCTCCGTCCCACGCGGGGCCCTCAGTTACGTTGCCGTACGGACCGTCCACGTGCTCGAAATGCCAGGACATGTCCGCCTCCTAAACGATTTCTTCCGACTCGCCGATGTCTTCCGACACTTCGCCCGTAATCTCCGCGCCGACCGCGCGGACCTCGCCGAATTCTGCTCGGATGGCGTTGTGAACAAGCCGCCGGTCGGAGCTGTACAGGACGAATCGGGCACCTTCCCGGAGCCACTTCTTCGTCAGTTCGACAGTCTGGTGATGCACCAGTACCGGCACGTTATGCTCGCCGCACGTCGCGATCACGGTTCGCAGCGCCGCCTCGTAGTCGGGATGGGACACGTCGTCGGGAATCCCGTACGAGGTGCTGAAGTCGTTCGGCCCCACGAAGATGGCGTCGATGCCCTCGATCTCCAAGATCTCCGGCAAGTTCTTCACGGCCGGCTCGCTCTCGATGCCGATGATGCAAACATTGTTCTTGTTGCGCGCCGCGAGGTACTCACGGGTGTCCTCACTCGGAAACTCCCCGGTCGTCATCGCGCGCTCGACGTACTCACCCTTCATGGGCAACCACTTCGTCGCCCCGACGACTTCGCGGACCTCCTCCACCGTCTCGCAGTACGGCTCGAGAATGCCTTCAGCGCCCGCGTCGATCGCCATAGTGACGTAGTGCGAACTGGGTATCGGCACCCGGACGATGGGCACCACGCCGACGCCCTTGAGTCCCGCCAACAGGTCCGCGATATCCGCTCGACCCCTTGAGGCGTGCTCCGAGTCGATGACCACGTAATCCAGCCCCCACTCGGCCACCGCGTCCGCCCACCGGGGGTTCCTGGCGAGGCTCAGCATCGTCCCATACACGACGCCGCCTTCTCTCGTCTTCTGTTTGAGTTCTTGTCCGTTCATGCTCCCCACATACCATTTCAAGTTGGCCTTTCGGCGCGAGTGATTGTATCCCCCCGACCGCGAAAGTCAAGCGATCTTCGCCCCGCCTGTCATTCCCAACGCAGCGCAGCGGAGTGAGGAATCTAAGATGTCTGCGACGAAAGATCGTTGCCTCAGTTCGACACCCACGACGATTAGAAAAGCTTGGGGCATACCACAACTCGGACTAAAGGGAATAGGTCTGGCTGCTGCCGAATTCTTGCCCTCCCTCAGCGATCTATGTGCTCTCTGTGGTGAACCCTCCTGACTCCAGAACCTAGCACCTAGAACCCGGAACCCCCTATAATCACCGCAAGAAGGAGACCAAGCAGTGAAGATCGGAGCGCACGTTTCAACAGCAGGCGGCGTCAGCAAAGCCGTCGATAGAG